>JAVHPO010000287.1:0-37246 GCA_036170635.1 Prolixibacteraceae bacterium
GCAGCACAGGAATACCAGGGAGATGAAGCAAACAAAAAGAGGAGAGTTACCACGAAGGATAGCCTGGATACAGTTTTCATAATGAAATGTATTTAATAGTTTGTAGCGGAAAAACAGAGAATCATTCAGAAGATTAATCCGAAACAGCCGCGAAAATAAATTCATTCAAATATACAAGTTGCAATGGAAATTGGGAAGGATTAAATTTCTGTAAGATTCAAAAAATCAATCAAGTTGTACCATTTGATCCCATTTCGGTTGTTGTCAAGGAATTTATCGAGCGACAAAACGATTTTGGGATAGTTGTCGTTGATTTTCTCCAATGTGCCAAATTCACGATCAATGGTTTTTGTGTCCGCAAGCAGATAGGCCACTTGCAGATAAATTTGCTGATTGCTCCTGGTAGCTATAAAGTCAATTTCCAGTTCATTCAGTTTCCCAATATTAACTTTGAACCCTCTTGATAAGAGTTCCAAATAGACAATATTTTCGAGATGCCCCGAAATGTCATTTATTTTGTACCCAAGCAGGCTGTGTTTTAGTCCAATATCCCCAACGTAGTACTTTTCGTGAATTTCGAGCAAGCGTTTGCCTTTGAGATCGAATCGGTTCACTTTGTGAAATATGAATGCTGAGCTAAGCATGCTGAGGTAACTCTGAACCGTATCCACTGAGCCTTTCATTTTTTGTGACTTCAAATAGTCTGCAATTTTTTTGGATGACGTTATATTCCCACAATTATCGGCAGTAAAATGCGCAATTCGTTCCAACAAGGCAATATCACGTAACCCATTCCTTGCAACCACATCTTTTAAGAGAATGGTATTGTAAATGGAAGAAACATATTGTTCAATTACTTCGTCATCGTATTCCATCCTGTGGATGCCCGGGAATCCGCCATATCTCATAAACAAGGCAAACTCTGATTCCATTTTTTCGGGTTCAGTTACTTTCCGGAACTTTATAAACTCTGAGAAAGTAAGCGTATATAATTTGAATTCCACATATCTTCCCGAAATATAAGTTGCCAGTTCGGAAGATAGCATTCGTGAGTTGGATCCTGTAATGAACAAATCGGCTGTATTATCAGTGAGAAATCCGGAAAGTGCTTTCTCCCAACCTTCAATTTCCTGAACTTCATCGATGAAAAGATATTTCTTGCCTTCGACATCTTTGAAACGGTCCGTAACATAGCTTACCAATTGTTTGTAGGTATTTAACGAATCGAATTCGAGCGAATCTTTGTTTATCAGTAGAATATTTTTCAGATTTACTCCTTTGTCTGTCAGTAAATTGCAAATTAGTTTCAAAAATGTAGATTTACCACATCGGCGAATGCCTGTGATAACCTTAATTATTGGTTTGTCAATAAAAGGAGTGATTTGCTTTAGGTATCTTTCTCTTTGTATCATAAAATATAGACCGTAATCGAATTTTATCAAAGATATAAATTAAATTTCGATTACGGTCTAAATAAACGTAAATTAATAAATTGGATTATTCAGGTGGTTGATATCTGTTTTAGAAATCTGAAAAAGACCTCTATATCCCACCGTTTTTTAATCTTTACAATATGGGCTTTGCACAACAGTTAAAAAAAGCACGCACGGACAAAGGTCCAAAATGTAAAAAAAGGATGAAGATTTCTCTCCCTCCTTGCTTCCCAAAGGGGTTTTGTTAAAAACGGGAATAGAGAAACACTATATTGCCGGTGGATGTGAACACTGCTTTTTTACAAGATATTCAGGGCGAAAAGCGATTTATGAGCTGATACCTGTAACCTCCGAAATTGCCGAGAAAATTAAGTAAACAGTAGTTTATCTGCAGAAGATTTGAAATTGAAGAGCCTCAAAGACAGTGCGCTTGATCTGTTTGTACAAGGGCAAACATCGTTGGAGGAGATAGTGAGTTATCTGATATAAAGAAAGATATGGTTTAAAATGGTTCGTATTCTTCATATTGGTGCGTGTGTAAGGTACACTCAGTCGGGGTTTAGAAACTTGAAGTTGCGGCTCATGAAATGATGTATAAACGGTTGAATGATAAAATATGAATTAATTTTCATTAACCACGCGATGCAATCGCGCGGGAGCGGGGAGGCATGGCAGGAGGGGAAGGGGGCTTTTTCATAAATAAATTCAGCGGTAAGGATCTTTGCTTTTATTCCGGCAGCACAGGAATACCAGGGAGATGAAGCAAACAAAAAGAGGAGAGTTACCACGAGGGATAACTTGGTTAAATTTTTCATGATGGAACATATTTAATAGTTTGTAGCAACAAAACAGAGATTCAATTAGGGGACTCATCTTACGGAAGGGTGGAATAATGCCCCGCCTCCTTAAGGATGATTAGGGCTAATTTTTACCATTACAACTCCATCTGGCGGAACTTGGACACTATATCCCTCTTTAAAGGTACCCAGCTCTTTTTGCCGCCAAAGATCCCGGACAGAATGCTTTCCCGACAATTGCAATTCAGCCCAATTAACGGTAACTGCAACTGAGTTTTTCCCCCGGTTAAACAGACCAACAGCCTTTGACCCATCGGCCAAATCTTTGACCATTAAAAAGTTTTTGTCTGTTTTCAGAATCACCGATCCGCATTTGCCGAGCGGATCCTGGTCAACGTCTATCACTTCAGGATTACAAAGGACATTGAGGGTAAATTCATCCAGCTTAGACATATCGCCACTGAAAATCAGTGGCGCCGCCATCAGGCACCACAGCGACATATAGGAGTACTGTTGTTGCGCCGTTAAAGGAGAAGGATGAGGATCCGTGAATGTGTCGTCCTTATTTTGCGAACCTATCCATCCAATAAGCAGATAATCAGAATCATTCCAGGATCCTGGCTTCGACCAGGCGCCAAACCTGGCATTATTCAGTGCAACATTGAAAAAACGGTCGAGTTCAAAACCCAGGTCACCGGCAGTGCGCCAACATTGACCTCCCACCTTTGCTCCCCACTCCCACACATTTCCCCGTCCATACTGACACAGGTTAAATATAATGTCGCGTGGCTGATGCCGGAGCGCATTCCCCATCACGAAATAAGGTTTCTGCAAATCTTCAATGGATGGCTCTTTATCGAGCAATTTTGAGTAGTAGCACCAGTCATATTTCAGGAAATCAAAACCCCATGCAGCAAATTGTGCGGCATCCTGCTCTTCGTGCTGCCACGATCCGGTCAACCCGCAGCAGGAGATTAGTCCGGGCGAACTATAAATCCCCGCTTTTAGTCCTTTCGAATGAATATATCCGGTCAAACCCTTCATGTCCGGAAAGTGCCTGTTGGGCAATATGTTCCCATTAACATCCCGGATGGTTCCTATTCGCGATGAGTCTCTCGTGAAGGGATGGGATTTCCCTGCTGTCGACCAACAGTCATCGATATTTACATACTGATAACCAACATCAGCCATGCCACTGGTTATCATTGCATCAGCAGCCTCCCTCATCAGCTGATCACTGATCCGGTTATAATGGACGTACCAGGAGTTCCATCCCATGGGAGGTGTAAGAGAAAGCTGATCACCAGCCTTGATCGTCAGTTTCCTTTTGTCTTTTCCTTTTGAGTTTTTTGCATGGATAAAAACTTCGTATTCCCCTTTTTGAGGTGTATTTCCGGTGATGATGCCTGTCGAAGGATCTAGTTTCAATTCGGGAGGCAAACCTTTCACCGTAAAGCTAATTGGACGTTCCCCCTGACAAGGAATCCGGTAAAGAAAAGGGTTTCCGGGCCGGCAACCATAAATCAATGGACCGTTGATATGGGGCTTGGGTTTTGGAAGTGGCGTAATTATCTCAGATTCAGTGATAGAGGTTTGAATTGTCTTTTGGGCGCAGTACGACAATGACGGAGACAAAACAAGCATAATGGCAATAAGATTGCGTCTGATTCCGTTTAGTTTCAACGTTGACATTCTGATTATTTTAGTATTTTCAAATGTATAAAAAACATCTTAAGATGTGCAGAAAGGTGGACTTGTTAACATCATAATGCGATAAATTCCACCTATCCGTCCTCAAAATCCCCCCAAACGTCTATTCCATTTTCAGAAAAATCAATTGTTGTGTTGTTTCGCTTCAAAATAGATAGAAGCTATGAAGACAACACAAACAAGATTATTAATTACCGGATTACTGATCCTGCTAACAGGATTCTCCGGAATGGCACAAACCAAGGTCTGGAAACTTGAAGACTGTATCAATTATGCATTAGGCAGCAACATACAGGTTAAAAAGGCCGATCTTACCACCAGCCAAAACCAGTTATACGCAAACCAGGCCCAG
This sequence comes from Prolixibacteraceae bacterium, assembly GCA_036170635.1. Lineage (GTDB taxonomy): Bacteria > Bacteroidota > Bacteroidia > Bacteroidales > Prolixibacteraceae > CAINVV01. Next base: position 4,293 of record JAVHPO010000287.1, read on the forward strand.
GCCAACAGGCTTCCATCCCTGAATGCCTCAGCAAGCCAAAACTTTAACTGGTACAAGGGATTTGACTCCTCTACGGGCCAGTATGGAAGCAGCAAAGGCGCCAATAGCAGCAACTATTCGGTGAATTCAAATGTGGTGCTGTTTAACGGTGAAAAGCTGACCAACAAAATTAAATTGGCCTCCATTGACCTGGAAAGCGGCAAGTATTATTCGGCCACTGTCAGGGAGTCGGTTGGAATAAACATTCTCAATGCATACCTCCAGGTTCTGTACAGCTATGAGAGCGTTAAAAACGCGAAGAAACAGATCGAATCGACCACAGAGCAACTTACTTTGGCCAAAGAGCGCCTCGAATTGGGCGCCATTTCAACTGCCGATTTTCTTCAGATCAAGTCGGAACTGGCCAGCGAAAAATCGACTTTGGCTACCACCGAGAGCCAATTGGCCATCAACAAAGTGACCCTGATGCAATTGATGGAACTGCCGGTCGACAAGAATTTCGAAGTGAGTTCACCCAATCTTGACAGTTTACTGCTTAAATCAGAGCAGCCTGATGCACAGGCAATATACAATCTTGCCCTGGGAATTAAACCTCAGATCAGGAATGCCGAACTCAACAAAGAGGGAGCTGTTTTGAATGTACAAATTGCAAAAGCAGATTATCTTCCAAGCTTAACTATGGGGGCAGGGTTATCCAGCGGTTATTCAAGTTTGACAGCCGGAAGCGATTATTCGACCCAGTTAAAAGACAAAATTAATCCCTCGGTAGGACTATCGCTCTCCATACCCATCTTCCAGAAGAAACAGGTGAGAACCAACGTTGGCCTGGCAAACATCGCTGTAACAAATGCAGAGCTTGACGAAATAAATACCAAAAACAGTTTGCGCAAGGAGATTGAACAGGCTTGCACCGATGTCGAAAAGGCGAAATCAGAATATACTGCCGGACTTGAACTTATGCAATCAAGCAAAGAGTCTTACGATGTCACAGATGAAAAATTCAAAGTAGGCCTGCTCAATTCCGTGGATTTCCTGGTTCAGAAGACCAACCTGATCACTTCTGAAAGCAAATTGCTGCAATCCAGGTTTAACCTGGTTTTCAGCTACAAAGTGCTGGACTTTTATAAAGGTATCCCCTTGGTACTTTGAACAATTACAGATTACAAATTACAAATTAGGGAAAAGGAAATAGTTAAAAAACAATATCATGAAAAGGAAATATTTTTACACAGGATCAGCATTACTCTTACTCACCATCGGCTTTCTTGCCTTTACGATGTTTAGGAGTGCAGAACAAACTTTCTCTTTCGAAACTGTGAAAGTTGGGAAAGGGACAATAAGTAACACAGTAACCGCAACAGGAACCCTTGAGGCGATTAAAACAGTATCGGTTGGTACGCAAGTGTCTGGAGTTATCGAGAAGATCAATGTTGACTTCAACTCCCTTGTCAAAAAAGGTCAGTTGCTGGCTCAGTTGGATGAAACTCCGCTTTTGGCGCAATTGGACCAATCAAAAGCAACTGTAGATCAGGCAGAAGCCCAGGTCAAATACCAAAAAAGCACATTTGACAGATACAAGGCTTTAATAGCCAAGAAGCTGATCGCACAATCAGATTTTGATCTGGCAGAGTACAACTACAACAATGCCCTGGCATCACTGAAAAATGCGAAGTCGGTGTACGACAAGAACCGGATCAATTTATCCTATGCACGGATTTACTCTCCCATCGATGGTATTATTCTCAACCGTGCCGTCGACGAAGGTCAGACAGTTGCAGCCAGTTTCAACACCCCGACCTTGTTTACCATCGCGAACGATTTGACCCAGATGCAGGTGGAGGCCAAGATTGATGAAGCCGACATAGGTAAAATTGCCATGAACCAACGTGTAAAATTCACGGTTGATGCCTATCCGGATCTGAAATTTGACGGTTCTGTTTCTGAAATCAGAAAGCAGCCGGTGGTTACTTCCAATGTTGTTACCTACACCGTCATCATCAAGGCTCCAAATCCTGACACAAAACTGATGCCGGGCATGACCGCCAGCACCACCATTTTTGTCAATGAGAAAATTGATATCCCTGTCGTTCCTGGTAAGTCATTGCGTTTCACTCCTGATCAGACGGTGTACAGCGATTATCTCAAATCTTTGCCTGCCGGCGCTTCCGGTGGAATGGTTACAAATTTAAACAAAGCCACCCCAGCCGACCCTAAAGGTTCTTATGTCTGGACAAAAAACGGAGCGGTGCTTCGAAGACATGAAATCAAGATCGGTGAAAATGATGGGATCAATTTCGAATTGCTCTCCGGATTGAACCAGGGAGATGAAATTATCCTCTCCATGACTGCTGTGAAAGCAAGCGCAACCACCAAAACGACAGCCAAGAGTCCGTTTATGCCACAACGTCCGGGACAAAAAAAATAAACTATTATGAACAGCGCAATCATAGAGGTGAATAACCTCAAGAAGTATTTCCAGGTGGGCGACATGACCGTTCAGGCCCTGAAAGGGGTCAATCTGAAGATCATGAAAGGTGAGTTTGTCGCCATCATGGGAGCCAGCGGTTCCGGGAAGTCGACCATGCTAAACATCCTGGGTTGTCTGGATAAGCCGACTGCCGGAGATTACAAACTCGATGGGACCGGTATTGCGGAACTTAGCAAGAATCAGCTGGCTGAGTTGAGAAATGCGAAACTGGGTTTTGTATTTCAATCCTACAATTTGCTGACCCGGACCTCGGCACTGGAGAATGTGGAGTTGCCACTCTTTTACAATGATCAGATCAAATCAAGGGAACGTCGGGAACGGGCCATTGCAGCCCTCGAATCGGTCGGTCTCTCTGACCGGATGCACCACATGCCCAATCAGCTATCTGGCGGGCAGCAGCAGCGGGTAGCCATCGCCAGGTCGCTGGTCAACGATCCAGTTGTCATTCTGGCCGATGAAGCTACAGGGAACCTGGATACCCGAACATCCTACGAGATCATGGAACTATTTCAGCGTTTGAATTCAGACAAGGGTAAAACCATCGTCTTTGTAACGCATGAAGCTGACATCGCAAGGCTCACCTCCCGGAATATTATTTTCCGTGACGGTTGGGTTATCAAAGAGCAGGTGGTTGAAGACCAGTTGTCGGCAGCCTACATGCTTAAATCACTTCAGGTAGGAGATCACGAAGTTTAATCTACACAAAATGAACTATATAAATTTATTGAAAATTGCAAAGAATGCACTGCTTCGCAACAAATTCAGGGCATTTCTAACGATGCTGGGCATCATCATAGGTGTAGCATCCGTCATAGCCATGTTGGCCATCGGTCAGGGATCGAAAAAAAGTATCCAGGATCAGATGTCAAGCATGGGCTCCAACCTGGTTTTTATCATGCCGGGTTCACAACAGCGCGGTGGGATCCAGATGGGGAATTCCGGCAGTCAGTCACTCAAACTGACAGATGTTGAGGCTATACGCCTGCAATGCCCGGATATCACCGCCGTCTCTCCCGAAGTAAGGACAAGCGGTCAGGCTGTTTTTGGCAACTCCAACTGGCCAACTTCCATATTTGGCGGCAACATTCAATATTTTGGCATCAAAAAAATCGAGGTGGAGAGTGGCCGTATTTTTACGGATCAGGAAATCTCCGGGTTGGCCAAGGTATGCATGATTGGCAAAACGGTGGTCAAAAATATTTTTCCAAATGGTACTGATCCGATCGGGCAGACCATCCGGTTTAAAAATATACCGATGAAAATAATTGGTGTACTTGGAGCAAAGGGGGAAAATTCTTTTGGCCAGGACCAGGATGATTTGCTGATTGCACCTTACACAACTGTTCAAAGACGTTTCCTGGCCATCGACTATATTACAGGAATATATACCTCTGCCATCAGTGAAGAAAAAACGCAGGACGCAATCAATGAATTGCAGACCGTCATGCGCAAGCAACACAAGATTACAAAACCAACCGACGATGATTTCAGGGTAATGTCGCAATCGGAACTGGTGAAAACATTTACCTCAATCAGCGATATCCTGACCACCCTTTTGGGAGCCATTGCCGGAATATCCCTGTTGGTTGGAGGTATCGGAATCATGAACATCATGTATGTTTCCGTGACCGAACGCACCCGGGAAATTGGTCTTCGTATGTCGATCGGCGGGAAAGGGATCGATATCCTGATGCAGTTTCTGATTGAGTCAATCATGCTGAGCGTGGTCGGAGGGTTGATTGGAATAGGGTTTGGATATCTGATCAGTTCTGTCATTGGATCTTTAATGGGCTGGCCGGTTGTTATCATGACCCAATCCGTTGTGTTGTCTTTTCTTGTATGTGCTGCCATTGGCATATTCTTCGGATGGTATCCTGCCAAGAAAGCTTCCAATCTCAATCCGATTGATGCCTTGCGCTATGAGTAGGCTGTTAGCCTTTAGCTATTGGCTGTTAGTCGCTAAATGTTAGTGTTTGGCTTCTTTAATCCAAATAAATAACTCATAAACCAATGACTAAAAGCTAATAGCTAACAGCTCTTTCTAAATTATTATCTTTGATAAAAATAGAATCCATGATTAAGTTACCATCCATATCCGATAAAAAGCTAAAATTTACCCTTCATGCCATTGCCTGGATCTTTGTTATCCTGATCCCGTTTTATCTGAACAGCGCCTTCGGTGGGAATCAGCATAGGCTCAACCAGTTCTACGCCCATACCTTCTCGGCTTTCGTTGTTTTTTATGTCGGTTATCTCTGGCTGGTTCCAAAATTCTTTCTCAAGGAGAGGTATTGGGTCTATTTCATTATTCTGGTGGTGGTGATTAATGCTTCCTACTTTATGACCTCTTTTATCAATGATCATATCCTCTATGATGCTACGGAGGATGCTAAATTTCAGGAATTTATCAGGAAGATGGCGGCAAATGGGGTAGATTTCAAACCTCCGATGAAGGCTTTTGGATTTTACAACCATGTACTCGCTTCGTTGTTAATTTCAGGATTTGCGGTAGGCCTTGGACTTGTCGAGAAATTGAAACAAAATGAGAAGAAGCAAAAGGAGATGGAAAAGGAGAAGCTGCACTCCGAACTGGCCTTCTTGAAAAACCAGGTCAGTCCGCACTTTTTTTTCAATACGCTTAACAATATTTACTCTTTGATTGGTATTGATGGACCAACAGCTCAGGATTCCGTTCTGAAACTTTCGAAGATGATGCGTTACCTGCTCTACGAATCTGAACAAGGTGAGACGCTGATGAGCCACGAAATTAATTTCATGCATAACTACATCGATCTGATGAAGTTAAGGCTTAGTCCCAAAGTGCAACTGCAGATTGACTTCCCGAAAGGGTTTTCTGACTTCTCTTTTCCTCCGTTACTTTTTATCCCATTTATCGAGAACGCCTTTAAACATGGCGTAAGTCACAGGGAAGCTTCATATATTCATCTTCGGATGGAAATTAATGACCATCAAATTTGCTTCTTCTCCGAAAACAGTATTGGTAAAAGTCACCAGACAGGTGAGATCCAGCAACATTCGGGTATTGGTCTTGAAAATGTGAGGAAACGTCTGGGTTTATTGTTTGCAGGCAATCATGATCTAGAGATATACCAGGGAGAAGATATTTTTAAAGTTCGGCTGTGCATAATAAGGGATAAGCAAGCAACATGATGAAACTTAAAACCATTGCGATTGATGATGAGCCACTTGCCCTTAAACTGGTTAGCGACTACATCAACAAAACGCCTTACCTTGAACTAGTTGGGGCATTTGACAATCCGCTGGATGCCATTGAATTTCTTGCAGAAGCGGACGCAGAACTTATCTGTGTTGACATTCAGATGCCCGATCTTACCGGCATTGAGTTTACACGATCGCTGCAGGAGGAGCACAAAATCATCTTTACAACTGCGTACGAAAAATATGCCCTGGAGGGTTTTAAACTGAATGCCGTGGATTATCTTCTCAAGCCATTCAGTTACGAAGAGTTTCTGAAGGCAGCAGGAAAGGCATACAAGATGGCCGAGCTGGAAGCCAATGCTCTGCCTACTGTTGAGGCCAACAACCAGTTTCTCTTTTTAAAATCGGAATACAAAATCCGACGCATCAACTTCAATGACATCCTTTACATTGAGGGACTGAAAGACTACATCAAAGTTTATACTACCGGGGAGGACAAACCAGTGCTTTCGCTCAACTCCATTAAGTCGCTGGAGCAGAAGCTTCCGGAAGAGAAATTCATGCGGGTACACCGTTCATTTTTGGTTAACCTGGATAAGATTGAGACAATCGACCGTAGTCGCATCGTTTTTGGGAAAGCTTACATCCCCGTAAGTGATCAGTACAAGGTGAAATTTCAGGAATATCTGGATAAGAATTTTTTATAAATCCGGTGAAAATAAGCGACATGATCCGTACAGGATTCCTGAAAATCAGGTTGCTTGCATGCAAAGATCAGCTGAGATTGAATATTGTTTTTCAGGATTAGCTCCGAATTATAATGCTCATTGTAAATTATTGCAATCTAACTGGTTAATATATAATATCATCCTAGTCTTTGGAAATGTCTCAAAAAATCGGTATCTTAGGGTATATGATTCAAAATAAGATGACAAAGATCGATTTGCCAGTTATTCCGGATGAAATAATTATTGATAGAATCTACTTGGTCCGAAATCAAAAAGTAATGATTGATAGAGATTTGGCTATTCTTTTTGGGATAGAGACGAAGGTGTTAAAACAGTCCGTCAAGCGAAATATTGAAAGATTTCCAACGGATTTTATGTTTGAAATGACCAAGGAGGAATTAGTTAATTGGAGGTCACAAATTGTGACCTCCAATTCTGAAAAGATGGGATTACGTTATGCCCCATACTGCTTTACTGAGCAAGGTGTTACGATGTTGTCATGTGTGCTTAATAGTAAAGAGATCAAGATGATCTTCAGCGCATTAAAGCAGTTGCTAAATCCACCCCAGGTATCAAGAAAAAAAATAGGATTCAAAATTGGATCAGCCTAAAATTCTATTTTGGCGAAGTAATCTTTTCTATAGGAATTTAACACGTAATGCCACTTTGTTGACTTTCCCCACACTGGTCTTTGGGATTTCATCAGCCCGCTGAACTTTCATGGTAATGGCTTCCCGCGGTAACACCCCGGAATCAACACTTGCCTTTACAAGGTGGGTAATATCCCTGATATGAAAGATTGCACCTGGTTTAGGAACAACAATTGCCAATGGGATTTCTCCCCAATTGGGATCAGGAGCCCCGATCACCGCGACTTCCGATACTCCTTCGTATTTGGCGATCACGTCTTCCATCTCCAGGGAACTAAGCCACTCTCCGCCTACTTTGATCACATCCTTGGTGCGGTCGGTTATCCGGAGGCTACCGCTGGAGTTGACACAAGCCACATCGTTGGTATGCATCCATCCCCCTTCCCACAATTTCTCGGAATGAACGTGATCTTTCAGGTAACCCTGTGTTAGATAGGGAGAACGAACGATGATTTCGCCAGGTGTTTTATCGTCGGTTGGAACATCCCTGCCTTCGGTATCGACCACGCGTATTTGTGCCAAACCAATGGGGCGACCGGTCCTGGAGCGAAGGTCGGCCTGCTCTTCGATGGATAGTTCTAGTTCCTCTGCCGAAAGATGGGACAGCGATAAGACCGGACAAGTTTCCGACATTCCGTAGCCCCCAAAAATGTCTATGCCACGCTTCATTGCCTCAATAGTCAAAGCCCTGGGAAGAGCCGCTCCGCCAATAACACATGTCCAGCGTGAGAAATCACATTGAGAGGATGCAGGATCTTTCAATAGCATATTCAGGATGGTTGGGACACAATGACTGAAGGTCACCTTGTGCATTTCGAGCAGTTTCAGGAGCATTGCCGGGACATATTTTCCGGGATAAACCTGCTTGATTCCCAGGAAAGTCGCGATATAGGGGATGCCCCAGGCATGGACATGGAACATCGGCGTCAGGGGCATGTAGACGGATCCCTTGTGCATGCGACCATGAACTTCGTTTGCAGTAAGAGCAGCGGTAGTGGAAAGCGTGTGAAGTACCAGTTGCCTGTGTGAAAAGTAGACACCTTTTGGAAGACCGGTTGTTCCTGTCGTGTAGAAGGTTGTTGCCCTGGTGTTTTCGTCAAAATCCGGAAAATTAAATTCAGGTGAAGCATCTGCAAGCATCTGCTCATATTCGCCTTCAAACTGGAAATGATTTTTGAAGATTTCGCCACCTTCAGCGATCAGGATAAATTTTCTTCCTTCGGCAATGCGCCCGCGGATACCTTCCAGCAAGGGAAGAAAGTCTGTATGGCAAATAATCACATCGTCCTCAGCATGGTCGATCGTATAGACCATTTGTTCGGGAGAGAGCCGCACATTGATGGTATGAAGCACCGCCCCAATCATCGGAACCGCGTAATAAGCCTCCAGGTACCTGTGTGAATCCCAGTCCATTACAGCAACAGTATTACCCTCAACTACACCTATCGAGGTTAATGCATTGGCCAGCCTGTGCACCCGTTCCTTCCAGACTTTATAAGTGAGCGTAATCTGGTCACGGTAGATAATCTCCTGATCAGGATGATTGGCCATTGGCGCTTCAAAAAGTTGTTTAATCAGAAGCGGGTATTCGTAGGCTGATTTAGTTTTTTCAATCAAATTGCTCATAACGATGAGTTTATTATAGTTAGTTCATTTGACATACGGCAAAATTTCGATAGGCTTCAAAATTAGCAGGAAGTTTTAAAGAAAAAATTATTAGACCAGATTTTTGAGTATCTTTATTTTCCACAATCACGGAATCTTGCATATGCTTTTGGATCAATATTTTGAGCATTCTGCTAAAAATTATCCTGATGCTGTGGCCATTGAGTATAGAGATATCAGGTATACCTATTCAGAGGCAGATTTGACCGCCAACAGGCTGGCTCATTTTCTCGAAAGAAAAGGTGTGGGTATTGAGGATAAAGTGGTCATCCTATTGCCGCGCTGCGCCGAGGTAGTTGTCTCCATGATCGGAGTATTGAAATCAGGCGCTGCCTATATTCCGCTTGATCCGGAAATTCCTGCGGAAAGGGTAAATTATATCATGGAGGATTCAGCTGCGAAGATAATGATTTCTTCGGATGAAATCCTGGAACGCATTGGAAATCAACTTAAACACTTCCCTGTTTTTAACATTGACAAACAACTCGCTCAACTTTCCGAATATTCTTCTGAAAAACCTTCGGTGGAAAACCGGACTCCAAACGATCTGTGCTACATTATTTATACTTCAGGCACCACCGGAAAGCCCAAAGGGGTGATGCTTGAACACCGGAACGTGGTAAATTATATCCGGGGCGCACGAAGTATCTATCCGATAGATGCCTCTGACCGCGCATTACAGGGTTTTTCCGTTTCTTTTGACGCTTCTGTCGAAGAGATTTGGGTTCCACTTTCAGTAGGCGCCACCCTCGTGGTTGGTGGTTTCGAGGTAATGCGATCGGGCGATCAGTTTTCGGCATGGATGAACAAATTGAAAATTACCTTTCTCTCCTGTGCCCCTACTCTTTTGTCTATGGTGAAAGAAGATATCCCCGGGTTAAAAATATTGATTTTCGGCGGTGAAGTATGTTCTACCGACCTGGCGCGAAGATGGTGCAAACCGGGACGACTGGTCTACAATACCTACGGTCCGACAGAGGCCACTGTCATTGCCACCTATTCCATTCTCAACGGACTTGATGAGGTGACCATCGGTAAGGCGCTGCCCGGGTATGAAGTTTTGATTGTGGATGATCATCTGGAACCCGTCTCAGCATTGGAGGAGGGGGAGATCATACTGGGTGGGGAAAGCATTGCCAGAGGATACCTCCACAATGATGAGTTGACTGCTCAAAAATTTGTGGATACTGCAAAGTTTACTGGTGAAATGGTCCGTTACTATCGGACCGGGGATATAGCCAGGTTTGCCCCCAATGGGGAGATCATCTATGTCGGACGAATAGATGCGCAGGTAAAGATTCGAGGGTTCAGGGTCGAATTGGCTGAAATTGAAGGACTTCTGCTTCAATGTGAAGGAATACAAGCTGTTGCCGTTTCGATGGACAAAATATCCCAGCAGCTCTCTGCTTATGTCGTGTTGGAAAACGGTAAAGATATTGATCGAGAGCAAATTGCCTCCCTGCTGCGATCTAAATTGCCTTATTACATGATCCCTTCTACTCTGGATGTTCTTGATGCCCTACCGATGACTCCAAGTCAGAAAATAGATAGGAGCAGACTCCCTTTGCCGGTATTGCCACTTTCATATTCTGTTGAAAGGAAGATAATTCAGCCGGTTACAGAATTGGGAATGGAGATGGTCAGAATAATTGGGAAAAACATCCACAGGACCGATATTTCGATGGATGACAATTTCTTCGATGATTTGGGAGGACACTCACTTTTGGCTGCACTCGTCGCTTCAGAAATGAGGGAACTCCCTCTTTTTGAACAACTTTCTGTGGCAGATTTTTACAAATTTCCAATTCTCTCAGATCTGGCGACTGAGTTGGAGAGAAAGCATCATCTGGCAGAAGGAAGTTCCCACAAAGAGAGAGAAATTCATACGCCGCCCCGTTTTAGCTACTATACCTGTTCATTTTTTCAGGGCATTTCGATGTTGTTTATCGGCTTAATTTTTGGGATAGAGTGGATAGGGCCTTTTTTCGTCTATTCCTATTTCATTCAGGCTGAATACACTGTCCTTGATTCCTTGTTGATGATGTTGATTACCTATTTCTCTATGCTTCCGGCTATCACTTTTTTTGCCATTGGATTAAAATGGCTGGCCATCGGAAAGATAAAAGCAGGGCGGTATAAATTGTGGGGAAGTTACTATTTCCGGTTTTGGCTTGCCGATAAACTGGTAAATATTTCACCCATCTCCTATTTTACCGGAACACCGGTTATGAATGTTTTTTTAAGACTACTCGGAGCTAAAATTGGTAAGGATTGTTACATCAACACCTCGTCCATATCTGCATTCGATCTGTTTCAACTTGGAAATAACGTTAGTATCTGCACAGATTCCCATATCAAAGGATTTACAATTTCGGATGGATATTTATACGTTGGAACCATCGACATTGAAGACGATTGCTATGTTGGGACACGTTGTTGTCTGGGGCAAAACACCCGGATGAACCGGAATTCTTCGATGGAAGACCTCACACTTTTGCCGGAGGGAGTAGTGATTCCCGAAAATGAGATCTGGGGAGGATCACCGGGAGTAAAGGTGGGAATAAACGGAAAGCAGGATCGTACTCCTTTGTGGACCTCGGCCAATACCTGGCACTACATGATTTCCGTTTTTCTCATCCCGTTAATTACCATGATTGCCTATTTCCCGGGGATGATGGTGATTGCCAATCTGGATTATCAATCAGAAACCTGGACCGAATTGCTACCGCATATATTTCTTGTTGGTCTGTTGTTTGTGGTCATTCTGGCGCTTCTTATTACTGCCTTAAAATGGATATTGCTCGGAAACATCAAAGAGGGAGTCTACCGGGTACACAGTAATTTTTACCACAGAAAATGGTTTTTTGATCAGCTGATGAAGTTAAGCTTACAGGTTCTGGGAACATTGTATACCACCCTTTATTTGCAGATCTGGTTCAAGATGCTGGGCGTCAAAATGGGTAAAAGGGTGGAGATTTCAACAGTTGAATTTATCTCGCCCGATTTATTGGTAACGGGAGATGAGTGTTTTCTGGCAGACTCGGTCTCTGTGGGTGCATCTTCGGTGCGAAATGGCTATATCACCATCGCCAAGACCTACATTGGTAACCGGACTTTTGTTGGGAACAGCGCTGTCATTAGCTCTGATACAGAATTGGGGAACGATGTCCTGGTGGGAGTCTTATCGAAACTGAGCGGCAAAGATCTGCCTGCCAGGGATGGAACCTCCTGGTTTGGTTCGCCGGCTGTATTTTTGCCCAGGAGAGACATTAACACCGAGTTTTCTGCAGAGCGAACCTATAAACCTTCGAAAAAACTGTTTGTACTCCGTTACAGCATCGAATTTTTTCGTGTCATACTACCTGCTGTACTGTTTTTGACATTTGCTTCACTTATTACAAATGTATCCTCCTATTTGCAGGTCGAACGGGATCTGCCGGAACTGTTATTGCTGTTCCCTTTTATGTATTTAGGGGCAGGCGTGTTGGGAACCATTCTTGTGATCGTGTTTAAATGGGTAGTCATCGGACGCTACAAACCTTCCAGAAAGCCCCTATGGAGTAATTACGTGTGGCGAAGCGAACTTGTGACTGGGGTATATGAGAACTTTCTTGTTTTGTTTTTCCTGAATATGCTGACAGGCACCCCATTTATCAAATATCCGCTTCGCATGCTGGGCTGCAAAATCGGGAAGAGAGTTTGCATTTATACAACCCAGATCACTGAATTTGATTTGGTTAAAATGGGTGATTATTCAGCTGTGAATGACAATTGTACCTTGCAAACACACCTTTTTGAGGACCGTGTGATGAAGATGTCTTATGTTGATATTGGCCGGGAATGCAGTATTGGCGGGATGTCCGTGGTGCTCTACGACTCTAAAATGGAAGATCGCTCGGTTCTGGAGCCGCTTTCTGTTTTGATGAAAAGCGAGACACTGCCTGCCAATACGGTCTTTATTGGTGCACCGGCAAACATAAGGTTAATGAATTAATTCCTTGCATCGGCCATATGAGGTTCGGTGGAAATGGATATTTATTTATTTTCAAACCGGCGGTTCAAAGTATTTTCGGATTAATTCTTTGAATTCGATCACTGAGAATGGTTTTATAAGGTAATCCGTACAACCAGCCACCAGTGCCCTTTCTCTTTCTCCTTTCAGACTCAATGCTGTTTGTGCAATGATGACCACGCTCTTATTGAATTTTCTGATCCTGGAAGTAGCTTCGTATCCATTCATTTCCGGCATTTGAATGTCCATTAATACCAGATCGACATCAGGGTTCTTCCTGCATATATCTACAGCGTCGGTTCCGGTCTTTACTTTCAGGACCTCTCTCCCAATGGATTTGATCAGTTTACTGAGAAACAGGTCAGAAATCGCATCATCTTCTGCAATGACTATTTTCAATCCGCTAATATTTAGTTGTTCCCACTTGTTCAACTCATTTGTGGCGGGAGTGGTATTGATAATTTTCTTCTGGACGAATGGAATGGCAAAGAAGAAGGAAGATCCCTCACCCAACTCACTTTTAACCCAAATTTTACCACCCATTATTTCGACAAATGCTTTCGAAATGGCCAATCCTAGTCCGGCTCCTTCGTAATTTCTTGCAAGGGATTCACTGACCTGTCTGAAACGCTCAAAAATCATTTCCCGCTTGTCTTGACGAATGCCAACCCCCGTATCCTTTACGAAAAACTCAAGAAATTTCCCTTTTTTCTCATAACCAATCTCAATGAAGCCACTGTTGGTAAATTTGATGGCATTCTTAACGAGATTGGTCAAAATTGCATATAGTTTTTCCCTATCTGTCCAAACATTTGACTCAAGATCGGAAAGTCCTGTTTTATAAATCAGTTTTACACCTTTGCTGTCAGCCTCAGGCTTGAAAAAAGTATAAATATATTTGATCTGATCGTTGACGATTGTTTCAGCGTTTACAACTTCGATATGCCCGGCCTCTACTTTCGAGATACAGATAATGTCGTTGATGATATTCAACATCCTTTTACCACTTTCTTCAATGATACCGATATATTGCTTCTGCTCTTCCCCTGAAAGTTTTGGTTCTTTCAGCAGCTCTACAAAGCCAAGAATGCCATTCATAGGGGTACGGATTTCATGGCTCATGTTTGCCAAAAATGCAGATTTAAGCAGTTCGCTCTCTTCCGCTTTTTCCTTGGCAAGAATCAATTCCTTCTTTTGATCTACAAAATCACTGAATAGATTGCCTATTTGTTTGAACTCCCCAGGACATTGTTTCAACTCACTGACATGGAGCGTATCTTCAGATCTTAGAATACTAGTCACTAATTTTAAAGGTTTTGTCACCCACCTTCTGAACGTGAAATTAATGACGAACCATGTTATCAGGATAGAAATCAGCATGGTAACTATCATGTAAAAAGAGCTGCGACGGTACAATTTCAACAAATTGGAGGAACGGGTGAAGGTGATGTGGGCAAACTCTCTTTTGTCCCAGTCATGCAGCGGTATAGAGACAGTGGTCAGATATTCGCCTTTGTCTGCAATCGAATCAGCTGCAAGCTTAAGTGCCGCGATTGCTCCGCCCAGTCTTATTTCACTTGATTCGATAAGGGACGTCCAGTTTTTAGCCAAAACAAGATATCCACTGGGACGGGTTAGCATATGTGTAGGGTCATTGTCGGGATGAATTGAGGCAGTAGAGACATTGAATAATCCTTCATGTTTAATCAGAAAGAAATCTAATATTCTGACTTCTTTAATTTTGTTCAATATCGCTTCGGTGACAAAAGCCCGTGAGGTTACAGAAGGAACAGCAACTTCATGAATAAGATGAAAGGAAGAATCATAAACTGCAACATAATCAACCCTGAAGGATTTGAGAATGGTAGTTATATTGTTGTTGTACCAGGCAGTATCGGGCAAACTCAATTGATTGACAAATTCATTCCAGAATGTATAGTCATATGCCACCTGATTAAGTGTCTCTTGTTTATTGGCAATTAGCGCATTAATTTCATTCTGAAATTGCAGTTCAGACTCCTTCAAAATCAGTTTTTCCTGATTGACAGTAGTAAGATATAGCCTAAACAGCAAGACCAAAAAAATAAAACCGATGGTATACAACAACAGGTTGATCCGGTTATGGATGGGGAAAAATTTCATTCAAAGAATTATTTGCTAATGGACTATTAACCACATTATTTATGCAGGGAAGGGAATCCCGGTGCTGAATCAGGTTTTCTGACAAAAGATCATGGTACCATCAACCAGCAATAATTTATCAACGGCTCCAAATCATTTGAATTGAAGCGGTTCACTTCACAAATTTATAAATTTATTTCCAGAGGAGGTACTACTTTGGATATTGAATTCAAAATTTTGAAATTACTTTAATGTTTCTGCTGGGAAGCCAAAAATAGTTTTCCCTCGATTACCGTTTTTCAATCATTGGAAAAGCAAAAAGGAGCATAACATTGGGAAAGTTCTGCCGTATACACAACAGATTCTTGCAATTTGAAGGTGCGACAAAAGTCATTTAACCTTCAAAAGGGATTGTAAAATCAAATATTGGCAAATCAATTGAAATCAGAAATTGGATTCAGGTTGTTTGTAAATTTGACGAAATATTTTTAAGAAAAACAGGTGCAATGGCAGTAAAATCAGATGCTCGGAAAACTGAAGGCAAGAAGGACAAACCTAATATTTTTGCCGTTCTGAAACCTTACAAGCTAATGATTTTTAGCCTGATCGGTTTTGCACTCCTGAGCAATGCAGTCAATCTGGTAATCCCCAAAATCGTTTCTCACGGCATCGACGATTTTTCCAAAGGGATATTCCAGTATCAAAACATTGTCCTGGAATTTCTTGTTGCAGCTTTTATCATCTTTGTCTTTTCCTTTCTGCAGGGACTGTTGCAGACTTACGCTTCGGAAAGGGTTGCCCGTGACCTTCGCACCCAGCTTACCGATAAAATCTCCCGGCAGAGTTATGCATTTATTCAGCAGGCTGATCCATCAAAATTACTCACCAATCTAACTTCGGACATTGATTCCGTAAAGATGTTTGTATCAATGGCCATCGTTTCGCTGGCCTCTTCAATATTTATCATAGTCGGAGCTACTGTGCTTCTGATTTCTATCAACTGGCGACTGGCATTGGCCGTACTCGCCATCATCCCGATCATCAGCGGAGCATTTTTTATCGTCTTTCGTCAGGTAAAGGTGTTGTTTAAAAAGAGCCGCGAGATTATCGACAGGCTCAACAAGGTCATCAATGAAAGTATCCTTGGTGCAGCACTGGTCCGCGTTTTAAATTCCCAAATGCTCGAATACAACAAATTTATGGAAACCAATACCCAGGCCAGGAATCTGGGGATGTCCATCCTGAAACTTTTTGCCACACTTATTCCTATCGTTGTCTTTGTAAGCAACCTGGCTTCCCTCACAATCTTGGCTCTTGGAGGTCATTATGTCATCACCGGTTCCATGTCGTTGGGTGACTTTGCTGCTTTCAACTCCTACCTGGTGATACTTATCTTTCCAATCATCATCATTGGGTTCATTAGTAATTTTGTGGTTCAGGCATCCGTCTCTTATGGAAGGATTTGCGAAGTATTAAATGCCGAAGAGACCCGCGATACAGGAACAAACACCTCCCCGTTGACTGGTAAAATAGAGATGAAAGATATTTCTGTCTACTACGGAGAGAAACCTGCATTGCAAAATATTTCCTTGCTACTTGAACCCGGCACAAGGACGGCCATAATCGGACCTACAGCGGCAGGGAAAACACAGCTGCTCTATCTTCTTACGGGCCTTATTCATCCGAGTGGAGGGTCTGTTGAGTTTGATGGCATCAACATTGACGTATACGATAAAACTTCTTTTCAGCATCAGATCGGGTTTGTCTTTCAGGATAGCATTATCTTCAACATGAGCCTGCGTGAGAACATTGCATTCAATGGAAAAGTGACCGAAGAATCATTTGCAAAGGCAATCGAAACGGCTGAATTGAAAGATTTTACAGATGCACTTCCAAATGGCATGGATACCGTTGTGAGTGAACGGGGGACGACACTTTCCGGCGGGCAAAAGCAACGGGTGATGCTTGCCAGGGCCCTGGCGCTTAACCCGAAGATTCTCTTGCTCGATGATTTTACCGCCAGGGTTGATAACCAGACTGAGGAAAAAATTCTGAACAATGTTGCGACGAATTACCCGGGAATAACCTTGCTTTCTGTTACCCAGAAGATTGCGTCAGTGATGAATTATGGGCAAATCATTTTGCTTGAAGAGGGTGAAATCCTGGCAAGAGGCACCCATGATTCATTGATGGAGAGCTGTCCTGAATATGTTCAGATTTTTAACTCACAGCGCAGCACAAACCATTACGAAAAGGCATGAATTACAACCTCAATATTAAAAAGGATCAGCAGCCGGTCGTCAAGGTCAGTACGGCAACAATTCTCAGGCAATTGCTGACATTGATGGGAGAGGAGCGTAAGAATCTCTGGATTGCCATGATTTTCATCTTTATCAATGCGGGACTGAACCTTGTTGGTCCCTATTTGATGGGTCGTGCTGTCGATCAATTTGTTGTAACCAAACAATACGATGGGGTACTTCATTATTCCCTGATTCTGTTTGGTGTCTTCTTATTGGCCATGGTAAGCGGATATACCCAAACCCAATTGATGGGCAGGGTCGGTCAGCGTATGCTCTATAATTTAAGAAATTCCATTTTCAATAAGCTACAGGAACTTCCAATCGATTTTTTTAACCAGAATAAGGCAGGCGATCTGATTTCAAGGGTTAACAGCGATACGGATAAGATCAATCAATTCTTTTCTCAGTCGCTGGTTCAGTTCATCAGCAGCATTTTTACCATGGTTGGGGCAGGGGTTTTTCTGCTCTCCATTAACCTGAAACTTGGACTGGCGGCACTGCTTCCGGCCCTGGTCCTCTGGTTTTTTACGCGCAGTATTTCGCCATGGGTAAAAAGCCGTAATTCGGTCAACATGAAAAGTACCGGAAGTTTAAGTGCAGAAATACAGGAGAGCCTGAACAATTTTAAAGTTATCGTGGCCTTTAACCGCAGGGATTACTTTCGGAAACGATTCGAGGAGGTCAATGCAGAAAATTACAAAAATGCAGTAAAAGCAGGCATCGCCAACAATATTTTTGCACCGGTGTACGGTTTTTCAGCATCCATTGGTCAAATGGTGGTGTTGGCATTTGGTATCTACCTGATTTCAACAGGACAATTTACGGTGGGTTTGCTGATTAGCTTTTTGGCCTACATCGCGCAGTTTTACAATCCACTCCGGCAGATTGCCTCACTTTGGGCAAATTTTCAGGTTGCTTTGGCGGGTTGGGACCGCATCTCGCAGATACTGGTGATGGAAAATAACCTGAAGGTGGTGGGTAAATCCACCCAAGAAGAGAGTTGTTGCCTGCTCTCATTTCGCAATGTTTCTTTCTCCTACAACACGGGAAATGAGATTCTCCGGGAGGTAAACTTTGATTTGGAACGTGGTAAAACATACGCATTTGTGGGGCCCACAGGTGGTGGCAAAACAACAACCGCTTCATTGATGGCCAGGCTTTATGACCCAACATCAGGGAAAATCCTGTTCGACGGGTTGGACATCCGGTCCATGCAACCTGACGAAAGAACTGCCTCTATTGGTTTTATTCTGCAGGAACCTTTCCTGTTTAGTGGCACCATCCGCGACAACATCCTTTATGGGAATAGCGAATATAGCAACATCTCCAGCGACGATTTATCGAAAGTGCTGTCAGAATCTGGCTTAGACGGATTACTGGAACGTTTTGACGGCGGTCTCTCTGCCGAAATAAAATCTTCAGGCGATGGCATCAGTCTGGGACAAAAGCAATTGATCGCCTTTATCCGGGTGGTCTTACGAAAGCCAAAGCTCCTGATCCTCGATGAGGCAACGGCAAATATTGACACCGTTACGGAGCAGTTGTTGGGTGAGATCTTGAACAAACTACCGGAAGGCACTACCCGTATTATTATCGCTCACCGCCTGAATACCATCGAAAACGCGGATGAAATCTTCTTTGTCAACGCCGGATCTGTCACCAAAGCCGGATCACTGCGCGATGCCGTCAATCTCTTGCTACAGGGTAAAAGGGAAAGTTAGTTGATAACTTGCTTTGAGCCAGTGGAGTAACCCATAGATACCTTTGTGGTTAAGTTTTAAATTTCATTTGTTTATATTTTGTTTTTTAATGGCCAAATGGAATACCCACATAATCATTTTCGATTGATGTGAAAATTTTCTCGTGGGTATTTCATACAGACATATTTGGCTTTCTCAAAATTATTTTTAGTTTTGACAAGGGATAACCAATTCTAACAATGACAATATTTTTTCAGAAATAGCCAGTAGGTATTGGAAGAATTAGGTCTGTTCCATAATTGAAAATAAATACTTAAATTGTATCGAATTATTTTAACTCCTAACAATGATGTTTATGAAGAAATTTGCCTTGGTTTTATTGGTCTCCTTTTGTTTTGGGACACTTTTTGCACAAGAATCCGTTAAACTGCAAAATGCAGGTAATGATGCGCTTAATGCCAAAGATTATGCCACGGCCCTAAGCAATTATGAAAAGGCAATGGCGGTTTGGGGTACTGCTCCGGTGGATTCAGTAATGTTTTACAACTGCGGATACTGCGCTATTCAAGTGAAGGATTATGACAAGGCGATTAAGTATTACAATCTTGCCGCAACGCACAATTACAAAGCCGCAGATGCCTCTTTTAAAGTCGCTGTCCTGTATAAATTTCAGAAAAATAACGAAGCCTACTTAAAAGCAATAAATGAGGGTGTTGCCAAATATCCGGACAATGCGAATTTCAAAGGAGAGCTTTCCAAGAACTTTCTGCTGGAAGGTGTTGGACATTACAATGCTGGTAATGGTCTGCTGAAAGCCGCTATCGATAAAGTGAATGCCAAAAAATACAAAGATGCCAATGACCCGGGATACAAAGCAGAAATAGCCAAAGCCAAAAAGGAGTTTAGCGATGCGATTCCCTCTTTCGACAAGGCTATTGAGCTTAATCCTGCCGACACAAAAGCCAAAGAGTTGAAAGCAGCCTGCGAAAAACAGGTAAAAACTTTGTAATTTCTTTTTTTTTGTATGGTTTGTGTTGCACTTGAATTGAGAGTATTACTTTTATACTTTCAACACAAAACAAACATCAAACAATAAAACAGATGAAAAACAGAAGAGAGTTCTTAAAAATTTCAGCCACAGGATCACTTGGAATGATGCTTCTTAGTTCTGCCACAAGTTTTCCGGGTGTTTCGGAGGATCGTAAGCGTTTTGGCGTTGGTCTTCAGCTTTACAGCATCAGAGACGCCATGACTGCGGATGTACGCGGTACCCTTAAAAAAGTATCAGATATTGGTTACAAAAATCTGGAGCTGGCAGGTTATTCAAATGGTAAATTTTATGGCTTTTCTCCCTCGGACTTCAAGAAGATTGTTGCCGACTTAGGCATGGTTTCACTCAGCAGTCACGCTGCAGTTGAATCGAAAGGCATTACTGTAGAAACTGCGAAACTGATGGCTGATGCCCATGCCCAACTTGGGGTTAAATATTGTATTCAACCCTGGATTGAAGAGGTTGACCGCAATGTGGAAAAGTACAAAAAAATGATTGCCGAATGGAATAAAGTAGGTGCGGTAATGAAAGGTGTTGGAATTCAGTTCGGCTACCACAATCATAATTTTGAGTTCAAGAACACCAATGGAATAGTCCCGTATTACGATATATTTCTGAAGGAGATGGATGCTGATCTGATCACCATGGAATTGGATCTATTCTGGGCTACAAAAGCCGGCCAGGATCCGATCGCTATGTTTAAAAAATATCCTGGTAGGTTCCAGTTGCTCCATTTCAAAGATATGAAGACCAAACAGGCTCCATTCTTTGACGTGATTAAAGACGATATTTGCAGTGTCGGCGTAGGGGTAATCGATTTCAAAAAAATTCTGGCCGCCAAGAAAACTGCCGGGACGAAATACTTGTTTGTTGAAGACGACAATCAAGGTGATGGGAAACCATTCGAAGGGATTGAAACCAGTATCAAAAACGTTACTACCAAGATTTTGAAATAAGTTTTGAGGAGTTTTAAAAAAGGGAGGTCAGTTTTGACCTCCCTTTTTTGTGCTTTCACTTTTATTCTGAAGTTAACTATGTATAAGAATGGGAATTTTCGTTTTTACTAAGGGGATATTTTATTTGACAACTACCCCACTTCAAACAGGGGGGTATATTAAGAATAATTACTAATAATGAAGATCAGTGGCATAATGTATCACATGTAAACGCATATTATATATTTTTGTCGCCAATATGCATTTTTTGTAATCCTCATTTTTTATGATTGACAAAGGAGTAACTACATTTATGGTTCTGGCTACCAGTCTTGTCATGCTCATGACGCCGGGCCTTGCATTCTTTTACGGGGGATTGGGCAATAAGAAGAACATTCTGAACATCATGATGCAGAGTTTTGTCTCACTGGGGCTGACTACCGTATTGTGGTTTAGTTTTGGTTATTCCCTCTGTTTTAGTGGTACTCTTGCCAACGGGACAGATTTTTTTGGTATTATCGGAAATTTGGATAAGGCCTTTCTGCATGGGATCACCCCTAAGACAATCATGCCAGGCAAGGCTTTCCCGGAATATATATTCTTTGCCTATCAGATGATGTTTGCCATCATTACTCCTGCCCTGATCACCGGGGCTTTTATCAATAGGGTAACTTTTAAAGCCTATGTATATTTTTTGATTTTTTGGCAGATATTTGTTTATTATCCCTTCGTACACATGATATGGGGAGGTGGAATTCTTCAGCAGTGGGGCGTACTCGATTTTGCAGGGGGAATTGTCGTCCATGCTACTGCCGGTTTTGCAGCGCTTGTAGCTACAATTTATGTTGGGAAAAGAAAAGGGGGCGAAAATCAACCCAATAATATTCCATTGGTTGCGATTGGAACAACATTGCTTTGGTTTGGCTGGTATGGCTTTAATGCAGGAAGCGAACTCGATATAGACGATATTACTGTCGCTGCCTTTATCAACACAGACGTTTCGGCTTCATTTGCGGCTGTTACGTGGTTGTTGATCGAATGGAACAGCGGCAAAAAGAAACCCACCTTTATTGGATTGATGACGGGTGCCGTAGCCGGATTGGCAACCATAACCCCGGCAGCAGGTTATGTGACAGTAGGATCGGCGGCCATCATAGGGACAATGTCTGGGTTTGTATGCTACCGCGCAGTTGAATTTAAGAACAGCATGAAATGGGACGATGCCCTGGATGTTTGGGGGGTACATGGCGTTGGCGGTGTTTTTGGAACCATTTTGCTGGGTGTGTTTGCCACAAAAATGATCAATCCGGGCACACCGGACGGACTGTTTTACGGAGGTGGCTTTGGATTATTATTCAAAGAGTTAGCCGCGCTTTTAATCGCAATTATTTGGGCAAGCTCTTTCACTTGGGGAATGCTGCATGCGATTGACAGGTTTGTTGAGGTCAAGGTAACCGATGCAATACAAAAAAGCGGTTTGGATTTTCATATTCATGGTGAAACTGCAAGGGTTATTTAAATAAGCAGAATTATAATTATATTTGGATATCTGAAGGAAATCTTCTCTTTGGGATTAAATTTATCCCATTGATAAGATGTGAATTCACCAAATGTTTCGTAAACCAATTAATTCTGCCATGGAAAACAATGATCGTCGTCAATTCCTGAAAAAGAGTATGATCGGTATTTCGGGTGCGGCCCTTATGCCTGCTCATCTGAGTTTAGCTGCAAGCAAAGCCGATCAATCCGGCCTGCCATCCCGTTTGCTTGGCAAAACAGGTATCAATACCCCTTTGATAAGTATCGGTACAGGCAATGTTACCGGTACTGGTATCGTTAGAGCAGCCTATGATGCCGGAGTCAAGCTTTTCTTTTCCGCCACCTATTATGGAGAAGGAAACAATGAAATCCTTGTAGGCGAGGGTTTGAAAGGATTACCCAGAGATTCTTATGTGATTGGTACAGCAGCTATACCTGATGAAATTGATAAGAGATCTGGTCTCCTTTCAAGTGCATTCACTGCTGAATCGTACATGAAAAAGGTTGAGGGTAGCCTGACACGTTTTGGACTGGATTACATTGATATTGTCCTTTTGCCATTTGCCGGAAAGAAAGAGACGGTTCAGCATGAGGGTGTTCTTAAAGCATTTGAAAAAGCTAAAAAACAGGGCAAAATACGTTTTGCTGGTATTGCATCACACGGCGGTACGGTAGAAGCGCTTGATGCCGCTGCAGAAGCAGGCATATATGATGTGGCAATGATTGCCTATAATTACAAAGTACAAAACCTTGAAGCTTTGAATGGATCAATTGCCATTGCTGTCAAAGCAGGAATGGGAATTGTAGCCATGAAAACCACCGCAGGTGCCTTACGGGATAAGTCAGGACCAGCTGTCAACACAGATGCAGTTATCAAATGGGCGCTGCAGAATAAAAATATTTCATCGGTCGTTTCAGGTATGACATCAGTAGATCAATTGAAGAAAAACCTCTCCATGATCAATAATCTGAAATTGACGGATCAGGAATTGAAGGACCTGAATCTGGCAGGTCTGAATGGAGAACCAACACTCTATTGCCAGCAGTGTCAGAAATGCCTTCCCCAATGTCCGCATAACCTCGATATCCCTACCGTGATGAGGAGCTACATGTATGCCTATGGATACAAGAATCCCGAGCAGGCATGGCATACGCTGGCAGAAGCCGGATTGGCAAACAGGGTTTGCGATCAGTGCGATGTTTGCCGTGTCAAATGCGCCTCCGGGTTTGATGTCAAAGCCAAAATTTCTGACATCTCCAGGTTGAAGGATGTCCCGCTCGATTTTTTAAGAGTCTGATTTGATGGTAGGTCAGAATGTTTTTTGATGGATCGAATATTTGATTCGTCTAAACTTGTTTGTCATAAATACCGTTTACTTCCTTGCCAATCACCATTACTTTATTGAAATCAGGCAGGTGCACTATTTCCGGAAGGATGGTAGTACCAAAATCAATGTAGACGAGCTTTTCGTCCGCAGATTCATTTTTGATAACATGGGCACCTTTTTCACCGGTCGGAAATCCAATTGCATCGCCTGCTTTGACCGGAATATCGCCATCGATGGTACGAACAACGCCGGTTCCGCTGATGATGTAAAAAACCTCTTCGTTCGCTTCATGGTAATGATACCCATATGCATAATTTCCCGGATCCAGTTCAACAAA
Organism: Prolixibacteraceae bacterium; assembly: GCA_036170635.1. Lineage (GTDB taxonomy): Bacteria > Bacteroidota > Bacteroidia > Bacteroidales > Prolixibacteraceae > CAINVV01. The sequence goes on from JAVHPO010000287.1 coordinate 28,330, forward strand.
ATTTGCCCGGCATTTCGATAGCTCTTCATCTGCGATAATTGATTTTACCGTAAATTCATTTCCATCCCTTTTAATTTTTTGACCTTGCAAAGAATTGACACTTTTTACTGTTAAATGCTTCATGATAATATTGATTTAATTAAGTCCATTTACTGCAAATGTCAGGGATCTTTCAGGATTGTGCAAACAGGTAAGTAACACACCTAAATGGTTAGAATTATTGAATATCAGATGTATGTGCAGGAAAAAAAACATTAAAAAGTTTATCTTTAATATTACCATTACATTTCATCTGGTGTTTAACTCTCTAAAAGAGATTATTTACTAAGTTTGAAGCCGAAAAATAAAATTTTATGCGAGAATTAGATCTTCTTTATCCTACCTGCCCAATCCGTAATATTTTATGCCGGATGAGTGACAAATGGTCTTTATTAATTCTAAGTACTTTAAACAAAAATGGCGTCATGAGATATAAGGAATTGAATGCGGCCATCCCCGATATTTCGCAGAAAATGCTTTCGAGTACGTTAAAACACCTGGTGGAGGATAAACTGGTAAACCGGAAAATGTACAACGAAATACCGCCACGGGTAGAATATTCCCTAACCAAAACCGGAAAGGAACTTATGCCATCAGTTGGGTTGATGATCACCTGGGCACTGGAGCATTTTGAAGAGATTACGAAATAAATTTTGTGGAGAGTCTGATTAAGGGTTTATAATCAAATCCTTAATTCATCAATCTGTATTCATTTGGCGAATATCCGACACGTTCCTTGAATAGCCGTGTGAAATGTTGAGGGTATTTGAATCCTAATTCATAGGCTATTTCACTGACCGATTTGCTTGTGTCAAACAATTTCTCCTTGGCTTCATTCAATAACTTAAGTTGAATGGTTTCTTGTGCTGATTTCCCTGTTTCCTTCTTTATTAAATCACCAAAATAGTTGGCCGACAGATGGAGCGCTTCTCCAAAATAAGCAACAGAGGGCAATCCGATTTTTTGAGGTTTGTCCGATGAAAAATATCCGTTCAGAAGTTCTTCAAACTTTTCTAAAATTCCCTTGTTAGCATGATCTCTGGTAATGAATTGGCGGTCATAAAAACGTTCGCAGTAATTCAGAAACAATTCAATGTTAGAAGCAATTAGTTTCTTGCTATGCTTGTCAATATTTTGTTGTAGTTCAAATTCTATTTTTGAAAAGCAATCCATTACAATCTGCCTTTCGCGTTCAGACAAATGCAAGGCTTCGTTTGCATTGTAGCTGAAAAAGTTATACTCATCAATACTTTTGGCAAGAGAAGTCCCATGGATCAGGTCAGGATGAAACACCAGAGCGTGTCCTTTGGGCTGATACACTTGTCCGTCAGTTTCAATGACCATCATTTGTCCGGGTGCGACAAAAACCAAAGTACCTTCCTGATAGTCATAGTAATTACGGCCATATTTTAAATCTCCGCATTTTACATCTTTCAAAAAAATGCAGTACATGCCATAATTGATCCGAACATTCTTTTCACCACCCCACGATCTTGGATTCGCTTTCGAAAAATCAATTACGCTAACCAAAGGGTGCAACGTTTCGTGATTATTCAAGGCATTGTATTCAGTTATCGTATCAAATCTGAAGATCCGTTCCATATCTGTTGTAGTTTTTCTGAAGCAAATTTAGTCATTCTATCATGGCTGTAACCATTCAAAAAGTGCAATCAGTAAAAATGGTAGAGGATTCAGTGATCTGTATACCAATGCCTGAATGGCAAGTTCTTACATTTGTCGAATAAAAAAACAGTAAAATGAGGAATGAGAATTGCAATCAAAAATTCGTGAGGTTCACCGCTGCTCGTGTAAGTTGTAATAAGCCTGCAAATCGGGTGAATGCTCTGCTGTTATTTCTAACCGTTATTAGCCTTTCTTCTTATGCCAAAACCAAAGAGAAACCTTTAATTATTCGGGAGCAAGGCAGCTTTGCCGTTGGTGGAACCGTGATTTCGAATCCTGGTACTTTCAATCCATTCAATCAAACTCCGGAAGGACAAACTTTTCATGGGGATCATGCCTATGTTTTTTATCAAATTCCGGTTAAAGCCCGCAAATATCCATTGGTGATGTGGCACGGTATCGGACAGTTTTCCAAGACATGGGAAACCACGCCCGATGGGAGGGAAGGATTTCAGAACATCTTTTTACGCCGCCGTTTTCCTGTTTATCTGATTGACCAACCCCGAAGAGGCAATGCCGGCCGCAGTACTGTAGCTGGCACCATCACACCAACCCCCGACGAACAGGGATGGTTTGGTACTTTTCGTGTAGGAATTTGGCCCAATTATTTTGAGGGAGTACAGTTTTCACGGGATTCGGCCACACTAAACCAGTATTTCCGGGCCATGACACCCAACATTGGACCTATCGATGTGAATGTCAATACAAATGCAGTTTCGGCGCTGTTCAATAAAATTGGCCCTGCAATTCTTGTTACGCATTCACATTCAGGTGGTATGGGCTGGGCAACCGCTATCAAAAATCAAAATATACAAGCTATCGTCTCCTATGAGCCGGGAAGTGGTTTCGTGTTTCCAGAGGGGGAAGTGCCTGCATCCATACCCATGGCCGGGGGCACACTCTCCGCTTTAGGGGTGCCTTTATCAGATTTTATGAAGCTTACCATAATTCCAATCGTTGTTTACTATGGTGATAATATTCCCGATAAACCAATTGATAACCCCGGACAGGATGGATGGCGGGCACGTCTTGAAATGGCAAGGTTGTGGAGGGATGCCGTAACCCGGCATGGCGGTGATGTTACTGTTGTTCACTTGCCTGAAATTGGCATAAAAGGCAATACACACTTCCCGTTTTCAGATTTGAACAATATTCAGATAGCCGATTTGATGTCGGGGTGGTTAAAATCAAAAGGGCTGGATAAGTGATTGTCAAATTAACGCTGTCAAGTCTATCGACGTTGACAGGTTAGGAACTGCAGACTTGTCAGCGTGCGAAGCTCCTGACAACGTCAAACAAGCGAATTAAAAATTAATTAAGAAGAAAAAACAAAATGAAAATTAATATAAAAACCTATTTTTTGATAATCATGGCTACATCAATAAGCTTGATTTCGTCAGCTCAAACCAAACCTGCCAATCCTTTTGGCTTGGTTTACCGGGATGCCCTTTCTGAGAATGTATCAGGAAAAGTGAATATCCATCCTGTAAACTATAAACTGAATGGCATTGAAATTGCTGCCAATATTTACACCCCTGCGAACTACGACCCGGCGAAGAAATATCCGGCAGTTGTTGTGGCCCACCCCAACGGTGGCGTAAAAGAGCAGGTTGCCGGATTGTATGCGCAACGTTTGGCCGAAAAGGGTTACATCGCCATTGCAGCCGATGCCGCCTACCAGGGTGCCAGCGGTGGACAGCCCCGCAATGTTGATAAGCCGGCAAACCGTATCGAGGATATTCGGGGAATGGCAGATTACATCACCAATTATGCAGGAGTTGATGCCAGCCATATAGGTCTATTGGGCATTTGCGGTGGCGGTGGCTATTCGTTAAAAGCTGCTCAAACCGACAAACGATTTAAAGCAGTGGCTACCTTGAGTATGTTTAATTCGGGGGTGGTTAGGCGCAACGGATTCATGAATTCAGGAATGTCCACCATTCAGCAACGTTTAAAACAGGCTACTGAGGCACGTGCCATGGAAGCTGCAGGAGGGGAAGTACGCTACGTTGGCGATGTTAAAATGACGGATGAAGAAATCGCTAAGCTGCCGTTTGATCTGTATCGCGAAGGCTACGAATATTATGGCAAAACCCATGCACACCCCAATTCCACCTTCAGGTACACCATGAGCAGTCTGCTCGATCTGATGGAATTTGACGCAGCCTCCAACATGGATTTAATTAACCAGCCCCTGTTGATGATGGCTGGAAGTAAAGCCGATACTTATTATATGACTGACAGTGCATTCAATCTAGCCACAGGTACAAAAGAGAAGGAATTATTCCTGATTCCTGGCGCTACCCACATTCCAACCTATTATGTTCCTGAATATGTAGCACTGGCAATGAGCAAACTCAACGAATTTTTTGGTAAATATTTAGACGTTAACTAATTAATAAATTTTCAGTATGAAAACTACAATTCTCGGTTTCTTTTTAATTATCGTCAGTACACAATTGTCATTTGCGCAAACTGGTTTAAATCCGACCAACCGGGCTTTCACACCTTCTGAACAGGAAATTATTAATCTTTCAAAAGAGAAATGGCAGTGGATGTCTGATAAAAACGCAGAAGTCCTGAATAACCTGTTTCACGAAAAGGCCATGTTTGTTCACATGGGAGGCAGTTGGGGGAAAGAGCAGGAAGTCAATATCATAAAAGGTGGCATGATCTGGTACAAGAAAGCAGAAATCCATGATGTAACGGTTAATATCATTGACAATACAGCCATCCTTTTAAATCGGATTGATCTGTTAGCCGTTGTGGGGGGAAATGAAGTAACTAATCCTTTTATGGTAACAGAAGTTTATATTAAGCAAGAGGGTAAATGGAAGTTGGGATCTTTGTCCTTTTCACATCTAATGACCCCTTCTGCCCAGGGGCAAAATTCACACTAGATATAGCAAGGGCAAAAATTTTCAGTAACAAAAATCAAGTAATGCAAAAAATAGTATTAAACAACGGAGTTGAAATGCCCCTTTTAGGTTTCGGCGTATTTCAGGTTAATGATCCAAAAGAATGTGAAGACAGTGTGATCGGGGCTATTGAAACAGGCTACCGGTTAATCGACACAGCGGCTTCCTATATGAATGAAATTGCAGTTGGGAATGCCATTCAAAAAAGTGGTATTGATAGGGAGGAGTTATTTATTACAACAAAGTTATGGGTCCAGGATACAGGTTATGAAAACACGAAAAAAGCAATTGAAAAATCGCTGAACAAGCTGCAATTGGATTATTTGGATTTGTACCTGATCCACCAGCCTTATGGAGATGTTCATGGTTCTTGGAGGGCCATGGAGGAGCTGAACAATGCTGGAAAGGTGAAGGCCATTGGCGTGAGCAATTTCCATCCCGACCGGGTTATGGATATGATAACCTTCAATAAAGTTGTACCAGCGGTTAACCAAATTGAAACGCATCCTTTCAATCAGCAGATTGAAACCCAGAAATTTTTAACTGAGAACAAGGTTCAGATCGAGTCATGGGGCCCATTTGCAGAAGGACGGAACAACCTATTTCAAAATGAATTGCTGCTTTCAATTGCCTCTAAACACAATAAAAGTCTGGCTCAGGTAGTTCTTCGATGGCTCACACAACGAGGTGTCGTTGCTATTCCCAAATCGGTTAATAAGGAAAGAATCAAGGAGAACTTCGATGTTTTCGATTTTGAATTGAGCACTGAGGATATGGAATCCATTGCAACGCTTGATAGGAAAGTAAGCAGCTTTTTCGATCACCGTGACCCGGCAATAATAAAGTGGATGGGAGAACGCAAGTTGGATTTATAATTTGTTGTAATACTAAGCAATAAACAAAAAATAGACTATTACTCATGAAAAGAAATTTAGCAGTTTTAGCCCTCATCATCAGTTTCAGTTTGCATGGCCAGCAAACGACTGTCACAGCTTCTTCTCAATCATCGCCAAAAGTTCGTACAGCATTAGGAGTCGTACGAGGAGTTTTAGAAGGCAATGTCGAAAGTTTCAAGGGAATTCCCTATGCGGCTGCACCGGTCGGTGAATATCGTTGGCGGCCACCACAACCCGTAATCCCCTGGCAGGGAGAACGCGATGCTAGTAAGTTTGGCGCGAATTGCGCAGCAGCAGGATGGGGTGGCCCTCCGGGATCAATTCAGGCGGGCTCGTCGGAAGATTGCTTGTTCCTTAATATTTGGAGACCTGCCGGGGCTGCAAAGAATGCAAAGCTGCCGGTTATGGTATGGATCCATGGTGGCGCCTTCGTGATGGGTAGCGGCTCCGGTACTGGCGTTGAAGGTCAGTTTGCCAAGCAAGGAGTCATCCTGATTAGCATCAATTACCGTCTGGGGCGCCTCGGTCATTTTGCATTCCCTGCGTTGAGCAAGGAGCATCCGGAAGAACCCAAGGGCAGCTACGCCTTCATGGACCAGATCGCAGCCCTCAAGTGGGTGCATCAGAACATCGCCGCGTTCGGGGGCGATCCTAAAAATGTGACCATTTTCGGTTTCTCTGCCGGTGGCGTTTCGGTACATTCACTGCTTACCATGCCAGCCGCACGAGGTCTGTTCCAAAAGGCAATCAGTCATTCCGGCGGCGGCCGGGATGGCGTTTTGACCGGTAGGCCGATCAACATAGAAAATGCAAGTCCATACTACCCTGTATCAGCGGAAACAATCGGATTAAACTTCGCCCGCAAACATGGAATAGAGGGCACAGATGCGGTTGCACTGGCCAAACTACGTGCCCTGAAAGTTGAAGAGATTGTTGACGGAGGACAGGAAACTGATGGTCAGGGAGGTCCGCGTATCTATTCAGGTCCGATTCTCGACGGCAAACTGGTTGTAGAGACTGCCGAGAGTGCATACAAGGCGGGCAGACAGGCACGCGTTCCGCTCTTGATCGGGAACAATAGTGCGGAAATAGGAGGAGGCTTTGTAAATGCCAGCAGGACAAAGGAAGAACTGTTTTCATGGTTCGGGGAGCTGGCAGGTGAGGCAAAAGCTGCCTATGATCCTGATGGGAACAAAGAATTCGCTGAGGTGCAAACAAGGTTTAATACGGACAAGGTATGGGCAGAGCCTGCACGGTTCACCGCAAATTCTTTTGCCGCGGTTGGCGATCCGTCCTACATTTTTCTTTTCTCGTACGTACCTGCTGCCATGAAGGAGCGGATGAAGTTTGGCCCTGCACATGGAACCGATATTTCATTTGTGTTCGATAACCTTGGTGCCCGCCCTGGGTCAACACCAGCACCTGAGGACGAGGCACTTGCAAGGATGATGAACGCCTATTGGGTAAACTTCGCCAAGACTGGCGATCCCAATGGGTTGGGACTGCCAAAATGGCCCGTTTACAGTCCCAAAACAAACGAGATCCTCGATATCCAATCCAATGGCAATCCAGTAAGTAAACCTGATCCAAGGAAAGCGAGACTGGACGTGATTGAAAAGGCCGTGAAGATGGGGGATAAACTACAGCCAAATGGTATTTAACAGGCAATCTGAAGCATAAAAATCCAGAAATTGCGTAAAATAGCACAAAAATAGAAATGCGGGAAAAGAGAATACCCAATTTAATTTATTGAATCAAATGACAGTCAGAAAATTCTTGGTGATAGTAATTGCAATCGGTTGTTTATCTCTTCATCTTAATGCTCAAAATAGTATGAAAACAAATCTGTCATTAGCTGCAAATCAGAGAAGCATTGTTGCCATTGCTGCATACACTGCCAAAGGGGAACTGGAAGGCTTGAAATTTGCACTAAAAAGTGGACTGGATGCCGGATTAACCATCAACCAAATTAAAGAAGTTCTGGTTCATTTGTATGCATACTGCGGGTTTCCGCGGAGCCTGAATGCCATTTCTACCTTTATGGCTGTTTTAGAAGAGAGAAAAGCGAAGGGGATTACCGATGTTTTGGGTAGAGAAGCATCGCCCTCAGCAGAAAACAGAGACAAATATCAGCAGGGCAGGAAAACATTGGAAGTGCTAACCAAAACGCCACAATCCGTACCGGCGAAAGGGTATGGCGAATTTGCCCCCCGCATTGATACTTTTTTAAAAGAACATCTTTTTGCTGATATATTTCAGAATGACCTCCTTAATTACCAACAGCGCGAGCTGGCAACAATTTCCGCCTTGGCTTCAATGCCCGGCTTGGAGGCTCAATTAACATCCCACATCAAAGTTGGCAGAAATACAGGTATCACAGAACCTCAATTGATAGAACTTGCAGACCTGATTGAAATCCACATCAGCCGCACACAGGCTAATGTGCTAAGGAAATTATTATCCCAACCAACTATCCCGGTCATTGAACCTGATATGATGGTGCGCATTGCTGAGATTGAAATCTTTCCTGAATTTCAAGAAGAATATACAGCCATTCTGAAAGGAGAAGCAGCCGCATCAGTAAACCTGGAACGGGGAGTAATTGCTATTTTCCCGATGATTCAGATTGAAAATCCCACTCAAATACGACTTGTGGAGGTATATGCCAGCCGTACTGCCTATGAAGCGCATCTGAAATCACCGCATTTTCAACACTATAAAACGTCCACCATCCGTATGATAAAATCCTTAAAGCTGATTGAAATGAAAAGTTTGGATTCAGAAACAATGTCAGTGATTTTTAAAAAAGTTAACTGATGAACAGAATTTCAATTGTTATCGCAATCACAATAATGGTTTTAATGGTTGCTTGCACTTATTATCAACCTGACCCGGCGATGAAACAGAAGGTAGAACTCGTTTTTCCCAAGGGAGACAAAATTACCAACAACAACTTTACTGGTACGGCATGGCTTCAAATGCTTTTAAATAATGATAGTACCTATAATACCTCAATTGGTAACGTAACTTTTGAACCAGGTGCAAGAACCAACTGGCATAAGCATCCGGGCGGACAAATACTCCTGATAACTGACGGTTCGGGCTATTATCAGGAGAAAGGCAAGCCCATTCAGCTGTTGCACAAAGGAGATGTAGTAAAAATTCCCCCAGATACGGAGCACTGGCACGGTGCAGCACCCGACAAAGGACTTACCCATATTGCCGTAAGCCCCAATACCGATAAAGGAAGTGTGGTTTGGTTAAAGCCTGTTACCGATAAAGAGTACAGCCAGATAAGGGAATAATGCACTTTTATATAAGAAGCAGTTTAAAATTCTTACACAGAGTATTTATAGCTCCACAATGAAATTTAAAATAGCT
>JAVHPO010000288.1:0-8308 GCA_036170635.1 Prolixibacteraceae bacterium
TTGCAGCGTCTTTTACTTTATCCTTTATCCTTTATGATGATATCAATAAACAAGTTCGCTGCAATTGAAATTTGCTCCCCACTCTCCATATTTTTTAGGGTAACCTCATTGTTGGCAATCTCAGCTTCTCCGGCCAGCACGACGAATTTGACCCCCTTTTTATTGGCGTAGTTCATCTGCTTTTTCATCTTCTCTTCGGATGGATAAATTTCGGAAGCGATTCCTGCCCTACGAACTTGTTCCAGCAAGGGAAGACAATAGTTCTCCTCTGTTTTTCCGAAATTAACAAAGAGTACTTTGGTTGAGATAGTCTGATCTTTTGGAAATAGATTTAATTGTTCCATGACATCGTAAATCCGGTCTGCACCGAAAGAGATTCCGACTCCCGAAATATCCGGCAGGCCGAAAATTCCGGTCAGGTCATCGTATCTTCCACCACCGGTGATCGAACCTATCTGAACATCATTGGCTTTCACTTCAAAGATTGCTCCGGTATAGTAATTTAAACCTCGAGCCAAGGTAAGATCCAGTTCCACGGCTGTGCCAATATTTCCGGTTTTAAGGAACCCAAAGATGGTTCTTAATTCTTCTACGCCTTTGCTTCCGGTTTCTGACGTAGCAATGACCTGTTCGATCTTGTTAAGCTTCTCCTCGTTGTCGCCCGAAAGTTTGAGAATCGGCTGCAGTTTTTGGATGGCAGATTCAGAAACTCCTTTTTCGGCCAACTCCTCATTAACCTTTTCCAATCCGATTTTCTCTAGTTTGTCAATGGCTATGGTAATGTCGATAATCCTGTCTGCTTCGCCAATGGTCTCTGCTATGCCGGCCAACACCTTTCTGTTATTGATTTTAACGGTGACGCCAATGCCCAGCCGGGTAAAAATCCTGTCGACAATCTGTATCAATTCATACTCATTGAGCAGGGAGTTTGAACCGATGATATCGACATCGCACTGGTAGAATTCGCGGTAGCGTCCCTTTTGCGGCCGATCTGCGCGCCATACAGGCTGTATCTGGTATCGGCGGAAAGGGAAATTAATTTCGCTTTGGTACTGCACCACGTAACGGGCAAAGGGTACGGTAAGGTCGTAACGAAGACCTTTCTCGGCTATTTGAAAGGTTGTTTTAAGACTGTTTTTTTGGGATAGATCATTTTCGTTGGCCTTCGCCAAAAAGTCACCTGAATTGAGAATTTTAAACAACAGTTTATCTCCCTCTTCTCCATATTTTCCGGTTAGGGTAGAGAGATTTTCCATGGCCGGCGTCTCTATCTGCTGAAATCCGTACAATTTGAAAACCGCCTTAATTGTATCGAAAATATAGTTTCTTCGGGCCATTTCAAGCGGAGAAAAATCGCGTGTGCCTTTGGGAATGGAGGTTTTTTGAGCCATGTTGTCTTACTTTGTTGGATCGGCAAATTTAGTTATAATATATAAAAAAAGTTCCCAAAGTTTTAGTTACGAGCTAATTTTACTCGTAACCAAAACTTTGGGAACTTTAAAATAATTTTACTATAGTTTAGTTGAATATGTAACGAATTCCCAATTGCATGGAATAAGTTGAACCATAACCAACGTTATCGCGATAGGTGCTTTGCAGCATTTGATTGGTGAGATAAGGATTCAGTTTGAAGGTAGGTTTAACGGTACCTCCTGAAATTACACTGGAGTTGTTTGCAGGCACCAAAATATTGCTTTGGTTGTAGAAATCAGCAATTCCCCAATTCTTGTTGATCAGGTTACCAACATTCAGAATATCAAGACTTACCTGGATAGTATTGCGTTTCCCTCCAACTTTAACAAAGATTTCCTGCATGATTTTGGCATCAAAATGGTTTCTCCATGGAATCAAAGCGCCGTTGCGTTCTGCATACTTACCGATGCGGGTACGAAGGTATTTATCCTGGTCAATATAATTGAAGAATGCGGTACTTTGTGCGGCAGCTGTCCAAAGAGTCGTGGTTTTGTCCGGGTTTGTTACAGTCTGATCTACAAAAGTGATTTCAGACGCATTCTTGGGAACATAAATCAGGTTATTGGAACCTGCACCGTCACGAACGATGTTACTGGAATAAACATAGGAGAAACGTCCCTGTGAACTGCCCTCATAAACCACAGATAACGTGGTAGCCATTGATTTAAGATATTCAATTTTGTAGGAAGCAGAAGCAATAACCCTGTCAGGAACTACATAGCTGGCATAGCTAAGCTCTTCGCTGTTTGCGCCATTCACATTGGCATTGCCATTCCAGGCAGATGAGGCCTGGTCGCCGCTACCATCAACCAAATTTCTGGCATCGCTGCGGGTGTAGGCAATCATACCTGTAAAACCGTTGGCAAATGCTTTTTCAAGCTTGGCAGTCAAGGAGTAGTAATATCCCTTGTTTCTGTTTTCAAGTACGATTGGCGACATACCATTGCTGGCTACGGCGTTTCCGGTTGTTATCGTTTTACCGTCTGTACTAAGCGTTTGATAGTAGGCATTACCCCTGGTTGTAGATGTAGTCACCGCGTAAATCAAACGGTTGTCCGGGTATCCGGCTATGTTCAATGGAGCACCAGGTTTAAGACCACGGTTGACAAAGAAGGCAGTATTGATGTCTTTGTTGTAAATACCTTCCAGACTTCCTTTTAAGCCAAATGGAAGTTTGGCATCCATGGCCAAGCTGCTCTTCCAGGATTGGGGCATTTTGAAATCTTTGGATATGATGGTAAATGTACTTGGGGCAATCTGTCCAACTGCTGGTTGTGTGGTAGGATAGTATGCATTCATTTCCGGTTTGAAGGGTCCGGGGACATTGGCTACTCCGGCATAAGTCATGGTGGTTTGTACCATACCTGCATCGCCTACCTGGCTGACGACCCAAACAAAGGGAACACGACCGGTGAAAATACCCGTTCCTCCTCTGAGCACCAAAGAACGGTCTTCTTTGATGTTATAGTTGAAACCAACGCGCGGAGATAACATCACTTTGGATTGTGGAAGTGTTGCGGTACTGTACTTATTCTCACCGAAACTCAGATTTTCAATCATTGGATGTGCTGCCGCTGGTTGAGAAAAAGTCGGAAGGTCTGCACGCAATCCGGCTACCACCTTTAATTTAGAATTTACAGTAATCTCATCCTGAATGTATCCTGAATATTGTCCGAATTTGAAACTTGGAAATGCTTGCGCATATCCGGGAGTATTAGAGAACGTAATTCCAAAATCGGCAGGTTTGGCTCCACTGGTAAAATCGGTCCAGGAGTTGAAAACATAAAAGCTGGTTCCAAAGCGCATGAAGCCATTCTTCGTCTCATTTGCTTCATATTGAAGACCAGCAGTAAAACTATTTTTGCCCATTGACCAAGAGATATCATCGGTGATGGTGGTAGTTTTTACCTGGCGCAGGTTTCCATAGGAGAAAAGCTCTGTACCGAAGGAAACATAAGGTTTTCCACCACTCAGGATATCAACAAACGGGAAGATTTTACCGTCTGTACTACGTGGTTCATCCTGGAATGAATTGGTATAACGCAAAGTATTAAGGTATTTGCCGTTACCCAGTGTTGAGTTTAACTCGGCAGACAATGAACTGAAGTTTGTTTCGGTATAATATCCTGAATTTTTATACCACATGGCATCCATGGATTGCCGGTTTCCAGTATAAATAGAAGAAAATGGTGATGTTGATGTACTAGGGTAACTGGGCGATTTGGCCTTTGTCTGACTATAACGAATGTTGAATTTGTGGTTTCTGCTGATGTTCCAGTCAACGCGGGCCAACATTTTGGATGCTGGACTTTGATTGGAATATCCCTGATAAGGACCTGTTTCATACCCATAGGTGTCAAGAAGATACTTGCTGATCATATCCATATCTGACTGGGTAGGACGGGCAACGATAACTCCGTCGGCAGGAGCGGCCGTGGTTGCGGCAACCCTAGGCGGACCTGGAACGGTATTCTTTTCTGATTCGTAGTTTACAAAAAAGAACAATTTATTTTTGATGATCGGTCCGCCTAAACGAAAACCATACATCTTATATTCGGAAGGATTTTTAGTGAAGGGGGTGGCATCCCCAACTTTATTACCCTTATATTTTTCACTTGCCATGAATGAGTAGGCTGAGCCAGTGAATTCATTACTGCCGGAGCGTGTTACTGCGTTGACCGAAGCGCCGATAAAACCGCTTTGTCTTACATCAAAAGGAGTGATATTAACAGAGATCTGATCGATAGCGTCCAGTGAAATTGGAGAGCCTCCACCAGGAAGGTTTGTTCCGATACCAAAGGCGTTGTTGAATTGGGCCCCATCGACAGTGATGTAGTTCTGACGGTAGTTTCCGCCGCCGATCGTCATACCACTCGACTGTGGGGTTAGGCGTGTAACATCATTGATGGACCTGTTGACCGAAGGCATCATGGTAATCTGACGGGTTGTAACGTTCATGGAAGCGCCATTTTTCTCGGAATTGTAGGGCGAAGGTCTTATTCCGACCACGGTTACCTCTGCAACAGTAGCATTGGTTTCCTTCAGTGAGGAATTTAATACAAAAGATTCTCCCAACGCGAGGGTGATATCCGTGAAAGAAGCTTTTGCATATCCTACAAAAGAGATGTCAACTTTGTAAGGTCCTCCTGTACGCATACCCTGCAAACTGAATCGTCCGTCGGCATTGGTAACTGTTCCATACTGGGTACCTGATGGCACATGGACCGCAACAATAGCGGCGCCTGGAAGTGATTCATTGCCACTTGTAACCCGACCACTTATACCGGAGGATGTAACCTGAGCAATGACAGTTGCAAACATGCTTGCAAATAGTACAAGAGTTAAGCAGAGCTTTAGAAAGTTGTTTTTCATTAATGATAATTTTAATTACACTTGTTAGTTTAAACTTCGATAGGTAATATGTTTGTGATCTCTATTTAACATTTATTAATAATTCTGATCAGAGAAAGCGTAATTGGTCAGATCCTTACACTTTTTGTTGAATTTGCTCAAATGTCTCCAAATATAACGATACCTGTTGATTTAATTCCATGACGGAAGTTAGTTGCGGTAATTTATTTATTAACTTTTTAGCATAATTTATTAACATTTTTTACCATAACAGTTGATTTGTTCGAAAACTTGGGCGCTAAGTCGAATGCAAAGATGAATTTGATGTATGGATTTAAGAGGATTTTTTACTTTTGCATCTTCATAATGAAAAAACAAGATGAGGGATACATACGCAAAGCTGATTGATCACAGTGGATTTGTAGACTTACCTGTTCAGGCTGGAATAGATTATGTCGCTGAAATTGACAGGTTAAAGAGAGAGAAAAACGCGATTATTCTTGGACACTATTACTTAACTCCCGATTTACAGGATATTTCTGATTTTCTGGGTGATTCACTTGCCCTCGCACAACAGGCTGAAGCTACCACTGCAGATGTAATATTGTTTGTTGGTGTTCATTTTATGGCTGAAACGGCTAAAATACTAAACCCCGGCAAGAAGGTCCTTGTGCCGGATATGAAGGCGGGCTGTTCGCTGGCCGATTCAGCGCCAGCTCCTGATTTTAAACGATTCCTTGATCAGCACCCTGATCATGTGGTGATTTCTTATATCAATTGTTCTGCTGAAATTAAAGCGCTCTCTGATGTAATCGTTACTTCTTCGAATGCAAAAAAAATAGTGGAATCTTTTCCAAGGGATCAAAAAATCATCTTCGCTCCGGATAAAAATCTGGGTAATTACCTCAATTCGGTGACGGGAAGGGAGATGGTTCTGTGGGATGGAGCCTGCATGGTGCACGAGAAATACTCTTTGGAAAAGATCATTGACCTTAAAAGCGAACATCCTGATGCAGTATTGATATCCCATCCCGAATGTGAGAGGCCCATCTTAATGGTTTCGGAATTTGTTGGTTCAACCACGGCACTTTTAAATTATGTTACCGCAAGTGAAGAAAAAAAATTCATTGTTGCCACGGAAAGTGGAATTCTTCATCAGATGAAGGCCAAATGCCCGGATAAGATTTTTATGCCGGCGCCATCCATTGATTCAACTTGTGGATGCAATGATTGCAGTTTCATGAAGTTAAACACCCTCAAAAAACTCTATCTTGCCTTGCTCCATGAACAACCTGAGATCATCCTTAAGGAAGAGTTAATGGTCAAAGCAAAGAAGCCTATACTCAGAATGCTCGAACTATCTAAATAGTTGTTAAAACAGCCTTTCCAAGAGGGAATAAATCATCAAAACACGAAATTCTCCCTAAAATTTCTTTTCTTTGTCAGGCTGTTTTGAGTCTTTCTCGAAGCAATCAATGAAACATTACTGTGAATGAGAAAAAATAATTTATTGCTTTACGTCCTCTTTGTTGTGCTGGGCTTAACTATATTTTCCTGCAAAAAAAGTAGTACAACAACAGAACCAACTGTTGTCCCTGCCAATGTTTTCAACGGCAGTATCAACATCTATTCCAGTGGCAACGATACTACCCTGCAGCGATTTCTGAATGGAAAATACAATACGATCAAAGGCAGTATGATTTTATCTTCCTCTGACGTTATTGATTACAAGAAATATTTTGTGAATCTTGTTGAGGTGCAGGGATCTGTTACCCTTTATAAAGTTCCCAACAAAGATTTGTCCTTTTTATCTACTCTCAGGAACATCGTTGGAAATTTTCAAATCTCTTTATGTCCCGAACTAACCTCTTTCAGTGGAGTTGCTGCTTTGGATACAATTGGATCTTCTTTGATTGTTGAAAGAAATCCCAAGTTGGTGAACTTTACAGGATTGGAGCAAATCCTGAAGGTTTCGTCAATTACAGTTACGGCCAACCCTTCACTTGTCTCCTTTTCCGGACTACAGAATTTGACGACAATGTCAGGATCACTCGGGATTTATCAGAATCCTGTTCTTTCTTCTCTTATTGGACTAACCGGATTAACCTCTATTGGAGGGGATATGAACATCAGTGAAAATCCAAATTTCACTGGGTTCACCGGGCTGGCAAATCTTCTTGAGATTAAAGGGATGCTCTCTTTGACCACATTGCCGCAACTTAATAGCCTGGCCAATCTTATTCCGGTCAATGATACGATTACTTCCATTTCGCTTGTCGATTGCAATGGATTGAACAATTTGCTGGGATTAGGCAATATTCCCTGTATCAAAAGTAATTTGAACATCGTTGCCTGCAAAAATCTTGAGAACCTGACCGGTCTGGCAAAAATTGATACCGTCAGAGGTACTGTTGTTCTCAATAAGCTTGAAAAACTCAACTCATTTACAGGATTGAATGGCGTTAAATACATCAAGAAAGATGTCCGTATCTCTGAATGTAACAGCTTGACCGGAATGAGTGGTTTTGCCCTTCTTGATAGTATTGGCGGAGGATTGCTGGTTCAGGACAATGCCTCATTGGTGAATTTTAGTGGTTTTGGTAAGGTGAAAACCGTAAGAGGGAAGGTTGAAATTCTCGAAAACGGTTCGCTGACATCTTTGGATGGCCTGGAGAATTTGAAAAACGCCCGCAGTTCAATGGATATCTATTACAATTCGAATTTAGCCGGATATTGTGCCATCAAGGCATTGACCCTTACCGGGACTGCGTATATCAGCCAGAATAAATTCACGCCTACCTGGACGCAAATCAAAGCAGGTGATTGTTCGAGATAGAATGAATTGAAAAACGCCCGGAAGGGCGTTTTTCAATTCATTCTATGATATCTGTCCAACCATGGATATCTTCTTCGGTACCGTATTGTATTCCTCTTAGTTTTTCGTAGAGCTTTACACTAAACTTTCCTGGTTCATTGCCATATAGGTATTCCTTGTTCAGATCGGCATCAAAGACCCTTTTGATTGGCGATATAACCGCAGCAGTACCACAGGCACCAATTTCGTCAAATTCTGCCAGCTCTTCGGCCGGAATAGGGCGTTCTTCAACTTCCATTCCCATATCCTTTGCCAGTTGTCTTAAACTCATGTTGGTGATGGAAGGCAATATGGAAGTCGACTTTGGCGTGACGTATTTGTTTTGTTTGATTCCAAAGAAATTGGCAGGACCGCATTCATCAAGGTATTTTTTCTCTTTGGCATCGAGGTACAAGACTGCAGAGAAGCCATTTTCGTGCGCTTTATGACCTGAAACCAGGCTGGCAGCATAGTTTCCGCCCACTTTGAATGTCCCTGTTCCAAGCGGGGCTGCCCGGTCATATTCACGGTAGATGACCAGATCTGTCGGTTTAAACCCTTCCTTGAAGTAGGGTCCAACCGGCATCACAAAAATCATGAAAAGATATTCATCTGCCGGTTTTACACCTA
>JAVHPO010000288.1:8408-11483 GCA_036170635.1 Prolixibacteraceae bacterium
CCAACCGGCATCACAAAAATCATGAAAAGATATTCATCTGCCGGTTTTACACCTATTTGGGCACCGGTACCTATCAACAATGGACGAATATATAAAGAGGCGCCCGATTCGTATGGCGGAACAAATCTCTCGTTCAGGAGCACTGCTTTCTTCACGGCCTCTGTGAAGAGCGAGTCAGGCACTTCGGCCATCATTATTCCCCTGGCACTATGCCGCATTCTTCTGGCATTCTCTATCATCCTGAATACCCGAATCTTACCATCTTTTCCCCTGAAGGCCTTTAATCCTTCAAAAGCCTCCTGTCCGTAATGCAGGGAAGTAGCGGCCATATGTATATTAAGCATCTCTGAATCACTAACTTCAAGTTTGCCCCACGCTCCGTTCCGGAACCAGCTTCGAACGTTGTAATCAGTTTTGCTATAACCAAATGCCAGGTTTTTCCAATCGATCGACTCCATGGTAGTATATATTTACCACAAAATTAAACTATTCTTTCGATTTTTCATTTCTTCGGTTTAACTTGTTTGAAATGTTTGAAATGTTTGAAATGTTTAACCCCTCAAACCCTTCAAACAATTTTAAACCCTTCAAACTATTTAACAAATATGGCTATTTAGTTAAATTTCTGACGCAATCCATCATCTCTTTTCTGATCATCCTGACTGCCTCCTCACTGTTTGTTACATCCATTACTTTTCCGCTCATGCCCAGCTTCATTTCCCTGTCGCTTTGGTCAACCAGCTCTTTTACGGATTTGATCAGAAGCTCAATTTTCTTTTTGGAATCAGCCGAAAGGGTAGAGGGGTTCTGCTGGAGTTTTGCTTTTAAACTTACCAGGATTCTGTAGTCTTCTATTCCTTCCCTGACGGCCTCCCATCTGCGTGAATTGATGGGTTTGACGGTGCCTTTATAAACCAAAGGATATTCCATCATTGTTCTTCCCCACATGTCATCTCCCAGGTTGTAAGACCAATATCCGATTCCTGTGGCATTCCAGATGAAAGCGGCCAAAGCTGAAATTCTGAACTGGCCGACTATGTTAATACCTTTGATGTTAGGTCCCATTGGGCGTGCGTATGAGTATGAGCAGTCGTACGACCACAACATGCTTCCGGGATCATTTCTGACAATATCCATTACCGGACTCTTATTCGGAAGTTCATTGTAACCAACACACCATACATCCAGGTGGGGCTGCATCGCCTTGAACATGGGAGCCTCCCCTCCGCCGTCCATATAGACAAGCAGTTCGGGATCTTTGGCTTTCACCATTTTGGCAAACGAAACCAATTTGTCGACAACTGACCAGCCAATTCCGCCTGGTTCATCGTAAGGATAAAAGGCGAAGTGCTTTTTGTCGATTCCTTTGGTAGCCAAATGCGCTGTTAATTTGTCGAGGTAGTGATTTAATGCGGAGCCGGAACCGCCAAGTTCGCTCTCATTGATCACATCAGGCAGACCTGATAGCAACAGGAATACATCATTGCCAATGAGTTCATCTACTATTTTATCCAGAGCGGTAAAATCAAATTCTGTCTGATTGCCCTTGGATTTTCCCTGAGGTACAACGAATACTGTATTGCCATGATCCAAAAGATTGCGAATGGTGGATTTGTCGTACGAACCCCAGGCGCAAAGTCTTATTGCTCCCTGTGGTGCCATGCTGAAATTCAGAATATCCAGTTCAATTTCCGCACGGACTGTGGGAAGTGAAACATTTTGAGGACTTGCCGGACCGTTTTGCACGCCAATGCCATTCAAAGCCCGGATTAGCACCGGAATTTTATAATGTCCGGCTTTGGTCCCTGGGGCGCAGGAAAGAGTGATCCAAATCTCCTTTGAGGAAAGTGATGGAATAGATACTATTTGACTTTCATCCAGTTCTGGCAGCGCATCCCAGGCTGGTTTTCCGAATGCATCCATCGTTGCAACAGAATGCTGTAAACCTAATTTGATTCCTTCAGGCACTGAATCTATTTCAATACGTGCTGATACACTTCGTCCGATCAGGTTGAAAAGATTCAGGGAGATTGGTTCATTTTCACCTATAACCAATGAACGGGCTATCGTGATGCTGTTGGAGGCACTCACCGGCATATCATCTTCACGTCCTTTGTTTTCCCAAAGATCCCCTTCAAAAGGGATCAAAGTGCTGTTTTCAGCCAAAGAAAGGGAGGCCTCCGCCAATTCAGCTATCTTTATGGCTTTTTGTGTCCTTTTGGTTATCTCATTGCTTTTTGCTGCGATATCTCCCTGCTCGGGTTGATTTCCTGCCAATGATATCTCTTGCTGTGGCAGTAATATTTTGTAATGCCGCTCGATGGTTTCTGCCTCCTGAAACAGGGCATCAGCTAAATCGGATCTTTGCTTCTGAGCTTGAATGCCAGTTTCCCTTAATCTTTTCAAACAGGAAAGAACGAGCGATTTTTCGTTCAGGAAGGGGGTTAAGTTGACAGAGCGACCACCGGATAAAAGGAGTTTCCCGGTAGGTGAGGTCAGGCTCCATTTGAAATGATAGGCTCCTGGAGCCTTGCCATTGAATGGCAGAAATATCCGGGAGTGATGACCTGCCAGTTTGGAGGTTACTGATTGGTATTTTCCATCGGGATGGGTGCATGAAGCTTCAATCGAAATCAACTCATCCGTGGTGTCTGGATTGAAAACGTCAAAACAGATATCCTCTCCAAGGTAGAGTTCATTCCAATTGAGATGCAATGGCACCATGCTCAATTGGCTTTTGGAAGTCAGGCAGGAGGAGAAATTGCGCTTTGTCTCACTGCCTCCTGCTGTTACCCACTGCTTTTTTGTTCCAAGAGGTGTTGAGCTCTTAAAGCAATAGACCAATCCGCTTTCACCGCCTGTCAGCACCATTTCCAATCCTCCGGATTTCTTTGAAATCTCCCCGAATGTTGGGGTTTCATTGATGGTCCGGTGACCAAAATTGTAATCAAAAACGATCATTCCATTTTGGTCAAGGGCTTGCAGATGACCATCCTGTGAACAGAATATATATTCGAGCCCGCCATCGTCGATTAGATCGATGAGGGAGCCGGATCCAAGTGTACGGCCTTGCAT
>JAVHPO010000289.1:0-2234 GCA_036170635.1 Prolixibacteraceae bacterium
GGAGCTTCACGCGCAGCGGTGGATGCAGGATATGCCGAACATGACAGGCAAATTGGCCAAACCGGGATCACTGTCCGACCCAAACTATACATTGCATGCGGAATTTCCGGGCAGGTACAGCACCGCGCCGGAATGGAAGAGTCAGCCCAGATCATTTCCATTAATTCGGATCCGGAAGCACCAATTAACTCCATCGCCGATTATGTAATTACCGGTGATATCTCTGAGGTCATTCCAAAGATGATCAAGTATTACAAATCCAATACGAAGTAAATCGAGGTTGAATCGGGGTATCCCCTAAAATAACATTTCAAATGGCAAATTTTTACAACGATAATAAGGACCTTAAATTTCATCTGAACCATCCGATGATGCATAAGTTGGTATCATTGAAAGAGCGGAGTTTTGAGGACAAGGATAAATATGATTTTGCTCCCCTGGATTTTGAGGATGCAATGGACAGCTATGATCGTGTTCTGGAGGTTGTCGGTGAGATAAGTGGAGAGATAATCTCACCCAACGCTGAGAGTATTGATGCTGAAGGACCACAGGTTGTAGACGGTCATGTTAAATATGCCCGTGGTACCCAGGAAAATCTTGATGCGCTGGTAAAGGCCGGACTGATGGGTATCACACTGCCACGCAGATTTGGAGGATTGAATTTCTCCATTGTTCCCTATATTATGGCTGCGGACATTGTTTCCAGGGCGGATGCAGGTTTTGTCAATATCTGGGGTTTGCAGGATTGCGCTGAGACTTTGAATGAATTTGCCTCCGAAGAACAAAAGATGCGTTACCTGACACGTGTTGTGCATGGTGAAACGATGGCCATGGACCTTACTGAACCCGATGCAGGATCAGATCTTCAAGCGGTACAGCTAAAGGCTACCTATGATGAGAAAAAAGGCACCTGGCTGTTGAACGGAGTGAAACGGTTCATCACCAACGGAGATGGGGACATTGCACTTGTTTTGGCCCGTTCAGAGGAAGGAACCAGGGACGGTCGGGGACTCTCCATGTTTGTTTATGACAGGAGAAGTGGCGGAGTTGTTGTCCGTCGTATCGAGCACAAAATGGGAATCATTGGCTCACCAACCTGCGAGCTGGTCTTCAAAAATGCCCCAGCAGAATTGATAGGGTCCCGTAAAATGGGATTGATCAAGTACGTGATGGCCCTGATGAATGGGGCCCGTTTGGGTATTGCTGCCCAATCTGTTGGAATTTCTGAGGCTGCCTACCGGGAAGCCCTTCAATATGCCAAAGAACGTAAGCAGTTCGGCAAACCAATCATCGAGTTCCCTGCTGTATTCGAGATGCTTTCAGTGATGAAAGCCAAGCTGGATGGTTCACGTACATTGTTGTATGAGACCTCAAGATTTGTTGATTTGTATAAAACGTACGAGCAGATATCGGAAGAGCGCAAGTTGGATCCGGTCGAACGCAATGAGATGAAGGAGGCACAACGGGTTGCCGATTTGTTTACACCGCTTGTAAAAGGCACCACCTCTGAATACTGTAATCAGAATGCCTACGATGCCGTTCAGATTCACGGAGGTTCCGGTTTTATGAAAGATTACCCGGTTGAACGTATCTATCGTGATGCACGTATTACCTCCATTTATGAGGGTACTACCCAGCTTCAGGTGGTAGCAGCCATTCGTGGTGTGACCACCGGCGGATATCTTAAACAGATTAGGGTCTATGAAAAAGCAGAATTAAAGCCAGAACTTGAGAAATTCAGACGTATTCTCATCTCTCTAACCCAGGATTATGAAGAAGCGGTTGAAAAGGTTGTGGCAGCCGGTGACGACGAGTTCATTGACTTGCACGCCCGCAGAATGGTCGAAATGGCAGGATACATTATCATGAGCTATCTTTTGGTGCTGGATGCCAACCGTGACAGTTCTCATCTTCGTTCCGCACAGGTTTTCAACAAGATGGCCAAGGGAGAAGTAAAAGCCAGGGCAGAGTTTATTCGGGCATCTTCGGTTGAAGATATAGGTCTTTACAAGTACTAAATACCATATATTTACATGATAAAAGCCGGTCTTCAGCCGGCTTTTATCATGTAAATATATGAATTACAGCAATATAAAATATTCTTTCACATTCCCTCAAAAAAAGTCTAATAAGGTATTGTAGGGATAAAAAAGTCTCTATCTTTGCACCCACGTTTAAGGGCAGTAAATGGATAACAATCCAATAAGTTTTTAGGCGAAGTTCATTGAGAGGGG
>JAVHPO010000290.1:0-11350 GCA_036170635.1 Prolixibacteraceae bacterium
AGACTGGGGGACTGGGAGACTGGGGGACTGGGAGACTGATGGACTTGGAGACTGGGGGACTTGGGGACTGGGAGACTCGGAGACTGGAAGTTCATCTATCTGAATAAGCGGCTCGTCAATTGGTTCTTCAGCGGGTAATTCCGGTTCAATTTCAGCAATATTGTATTCCGGAATTGGCATTTGAAAGGTTATCTCTTCTTCTACTGCCGTTTTGACAGGGATTTCAACCTCCGCTACTTTTCCTTCCTGATGAATGGGTGGAGCGATTTGATTTAAGAGCATTTCAAACTCTTTGGCAACAATTTTAGACCTGGCAATGGCCAGCTCAACCTCCTCCTTGGAAAGATGTTTATCATCTATCATTTCTGTTGCCAATACGTCAAGTAATTCAAGCTCTTCCCTGATTACCCTCAACCATATTTTTTTATCCATAGAAATTGAATTGTTGTTGGTAAAAATACAAATTTAACCGCACCTCAAAGGAATGGAGTGCGAATGTTGTAGGGAAATAATTTCTTTTTATGATTTTTTATAGGTAACTTACGGTAAAACCATCAAAATCATTTTTCAAATGGCAAATACTTATACTCAGGTACATATTCATGCAATTTTTTCGGTTCAAAACCGGACATGTATCATTAAACAATTATGGAAAGAAGAGTTGTACAGATATTTAACCGGAATTATTCAAAACAATGGGCATAAATTATTAGCAATTAATGAAAGATGCACGTTCCGTTAGGAACAAAATGTGGGTAGAAATAAGACATAATGATGAATTCCGTCCCGTACGGGACGGGATATTCTTTCTATTTATTCTTCTACCCACCTATAATCCCTGCCGGGATTACAAACTGATATTACTTCCTTGGTTGGGCATTTTAAATACAAGGAAATTTTAGGAAGACTTTATCATTGTATTTGAAAAAATAATTATCCAAAACATTTTCAATTGATCACCTGCCAGCATAAATTGTTTCTAAAAGAAGCAGAAAAAAACTATTTTTGAACTATGTTTATCGAGAGTAATTTAAACAATGGGCGAAAGCGGGGCTGGATTGAAGTCATCGTAGGATCAATGTTTTCCGGGAAAACCGAAGAGTTGATCCGTCGGTTGCGCCGGGCGGAAATTGCCAGGCAACGGGTTGAAATATTTAAACCCGCCATCGATACCAGGTACTCTTCTACAGACGTGGTCTCCCACAATGAAAATGCCATCCGGTCGACTGCCATCGATAACTCCTCCACGATATTGTTACTTTCAGGCAACATCGATGTTATTGGTATCGATGAAGCCCAGTTTTTCGACGAAAATCTTTTAGACGTTTGCAACAAGCTGGCTGACATGGGGATACGGGTAATCGTCGCAGGACTGGACATGGATTTCCGTGGGGTACCCTTTGGCCCGATGCCAGGATTGATGGCCTGCGCCGAATATGTCACCAAGGTTCACGCGGTTTGCATGCGATGTGGCCACATCGCCCATTTCAGTCACAGACTATCGGAGGCAGAAAAGTTGGTTATCCTTGGAGAGAAGGATAGCTATGAACCACTTTGCCGCGAATGTTTCCGGACCGTTAATCTTAAACCATGATGGCCTACACCCTGACCGGGATTGCCGAAATTGTCAATGGTCAGCTTATCCAATACGGGACTTCGGCAAATCATCCGGTACGTTACCTCGCCTTCGACAGCCGGACCATTCTTTCCGGTAAGGAGACCCTCTTTTTTGCACTGAAGAACGGAAGAAACGACGGACACAACTATATAACAGATGCACATTCAAAGGAGGTCACATCCTTTGTCGTTTCAGCGCTTCCCGACAGGAGTAATAGCCCCGCTCCGGCTTCATATATTGTAGTCGGAAACACACTGACTGCCTTGCAAGCGCTTGCAGCTTCCCACCGCAGGCGATTCACCTACCCTGTAACAGCTATCACCGGAAGCAATGGTAAAACGATGGTGAAAGAGTGGCTTTCAGAAATTCTCATGGCACATCTTCGGGTAGTCAGAAGTCCGCGCAGTTACAACTCGCAAATTGGAAATCCCCTGTCAGTCTGGCTAATGGATGAGCGTTTTGATTTGGCGCTTTTCGAGGCCGGTATCTCCAAACCCGGAGAGATGTCAAGACTGGAGGTCATACTTCATCCCGATCATGGCATTTTTACCCATCTGGGGAATGCCCATCTTGAAAATTTTTCCTCCATTGAGGAGTTGGTGAATGAAAAGGTGAAGCTATTTGTCAACTGTCAGCTCATTGTCTATTGCAAAGATTTTGAACTGGTACATAAGGCTTTATCTGAAATTTCCTACTCAGGAAATCCACGATTTTTTCGCTGGTCTGCCCTGGGAGAGGCCGACTTACAAATTATTTCCAGGAAGGGTTCCAATCAATCCACAGTTATTGAAGCCTTGTTTAGCGGAGAAGTCATCTCCCTGGTTATCCCCTTCACGGATGGGGCCCACGTCGAAAATGCCATCCATTGCTGGGCTTATCTGTTGGCAACCGGGAGGAGACCGGGCAGTTACGAGCATCTGTTTCTGCATCTCTCCACCCTCTCCATGCGTCTGGAAATCAAGAAGGGGAACAATGGTTGTGCCATCATTGATGACAGTTACAACTCCGACACCGCTTCCCTGATCAATGCGCTCGACTTTCTGGTTCAGCAAAAAGACGCGCAAAAACTGAAAAGTACCCTGATTCTGTCAGACATATTACAATCGGGCATAAATCCCGAAGTTCTCTACCGGGAAGTCGCCGAATACATTCGGCTGCGCAACATCAGCAAGATGATTGGTATAGGAAAGACGGTCAGCATTTTTAGCGATGCTTTTCAAGTGAAAGAGAAGCATTTCTTTTCTGACACGGAGGAGTTTCTGCTTCACTTTCACGAGTCTGATTTCAGGGATGAGGTGATTCTTTTAAAAGGGGCAAGAAGTTTCAGGTTCGATAGGATCTCGACATTGCTGCAGGAGAAGAAGCACCAAACCATCATGGAGATCAACCTGAGCGCGATGGTGCACAACCTCAACCATTACCGCGGACAACTCAGACCTGAGACCAAACTGATGGCCATGGTTAAAGCCTTCTCCTACGGAACCGGTTCGGTGGAAGTTGCCAGGATTCTTCAGTTTCACAGGGTCGACTACCTGGCGGTGGCCATAGCAGATGAAGGAATTGAGTTACGGAACGCCGGGATTGATTTGCCCATCGTGGTAATGAATCCGGAAGAACACAGCTTTGATTCGATGATCGAAAACAGGCTGGAGCCGAATATTTACCGCTTTTCACTTTTGCGCAGTTTCGATGAAGCCCTGAAAAAAAGCGCGGTAAACAATTTCCCAGTCCACATAAAGATCGATACAGGCATGAAAAGGCTGGGATTCGATTCTGTCACTGATATTGAAAACCTGGTCGCATACATAAAAAAAAGGGACACACTTTACGTTCGCTCTGTTTTCACCCATCTTGCCGTGAGTGAAGATGCTGTTAAAGATCACTTTACCCTCCATCAGTTTGAGCAATTCCGTCAGTTCAGCCAGGTTATTACATCAGAATTTGATTACAGCATTCTGCTTCATGTGCTTAACTCGGCCGGCATCGAACGTTTTCCGGAGATGCAGCTGGACATGGTAAGATTGGGTATTGGATTATACGGATCAAGCTCCGGCCAATCATCGCAACTAAAGAATGTAGCAACCCTGAAATCGACCATCTCCCAAATCAAAACAGTCCTTCCCGGTGAGAGTGTTGGTTATGGCAGAAATTTTGTGGCTGAACGCCTTACCAGGATTGCCGTCATCCCGATAGGGTACGCCGATGGCTACAGCAGAAGATTGGGCAATGGCATTGGAAGCATCCTGATCCATGGGATTCCTGCCCCCATTGCCGGTACAGTCTGCATGGACATGTGTATGGCTGATGTTACGGATATTCCTTGCCAGGAGGATGATACAGTCATACTTTTCGGCGAAGGGCAGCCGGTTGCTAAAATCGCTGAATGGATGGGGACGATTCCGTATGAGGTACTTACAACTGTGGGGCAGAGGGTTAAGAGGGTCTATTTTGAGGAGTGAAAATTGACTTAGGGCCTGGGGGACTAGGGGACTTAGGGACTAGGAGACTGGGGGACCTCAATGATCAATATTTTGCTGTTTTGAAATGGAACTAACTTGCAGAAAGTCTTGATAAATTAAGACCGGATAACTTTTCAGCAAGAACCAGTAAAATCTATTAAATGCACTCTCCCAGTCTCCTAGTCTCCTAGTCCCTAAGTCCCCCAGTCCCCAAGTCTTTGAGTTACCCCTGCTTGGATATTTTTTCAAGCTTGGAAAGATCTGTAATCTTGATTTTCCGGCCATCCATGGCAATGATTTTCTCCCCGGCAAAAGTTGATAACGTGCGAATGGCATTGGAGGCAGTCATGTTGGATAGACTGGCAAGATCTTCACGGGAAAGGTAAACTTTTAAGGTCTGCGCGTCGTTTTCGAATCCATATTTTTCCTTCAAAAACAGAATTGACTCTGCCAGCCTTCCACGAATGTGTTTTTGGGTAAGGCTCACAGTTCTGTGGTTGGAATGACCCAGTTCCCAAGCGAGGTCTTTTAGCAGGGCCAGGGAAAACTTGCAGTTTTTCAGGAGAATTCTGTACAAAATATCAGGGGGAACGGTCATAATCTCTGAATCTTCGATGGCAATGGCGGTTCCGTTGTGGGGTTCTCCAGCGATAAGTGACCTGTAACTGATCAGACCATTTTCAGTGAACATCCTGATAATCTGCTCCCTGCCATTAATTCCCTCTTTGATCATTTTCACCTTTCCCTCCTTGAGGTATTGCATGCCAACAGGAGGATCACCTTCCATGAAGATATAATCATTTTTCCGGTAACGAGTAATGGACGAATTTGCCTTCAGAACAGACATCTCATCGGGCGTCAGTAGATTGAATATGCAGTTCTCCCCTTTGAACGGACTTTCAAAACCAAAATTGTCGGACATTGCTGAGAAAAATGTTGTAAAACATCTCAAAAATATAAATTAATCCTCCAAAATCAAAATAGGGCACAGATTACAGCGGGTACCTGGCTACAATCGGCATCTTCCGGCCAAATCCGAAGGCTTTGGATGAAACCCTCAGAGTGGGTGGCGCCTGAAAGCGTTTGTATTCATTTCTGTTGACCAGAAGTACTACTTTTCTTACAACTGCCTCATCAAATCCTGAGGCGGTAATGTCGTCAACACTTCTGGCCTGATCGATGTACTGATAGAGGATGGCATCCAACAGTTCATAATCGGGGAGGGAATCTGAATCCTTCTGATCCGGTCTAAGTTCGGCAGAGGGTGGTTTCAGTATGGTGTTTTCGGGAATGATCTCCTCCTCCCTGTTGATATAATTTGAGAGTTGGTACACTTCCGTTTTATATAAATCGCCCAAGACCGATAACCCGCCATTCATATCTCCATAGAGGGTTCCATACCCTACTGCCGCCTCACTTTTATTGGAGGTATTAAGAAGGATATTTCCAAATTTATTGGAGAAGGCCATTAGCAGGGTACCCCGTACCCTAGCCTGGATGTTCTCCTCAGTCAGGTCATTGGGCATACCTTTAAATGTTGCGGCAAGCGTCTGGTCAAATGCCAACGCAATATCATGAATTGGAAGTGTTTCATAAGACACCCCAAGCCGTTCGGCCAAGACAACTGCGTCATTTACTGAGTGATCGGAAGAGAATTGCGAGGGCATCAGCAGTACTTTGACATTCTCTGCCCCAAGCGCCCTTACTGCCAGGACTAGCGTCAGCGCAGAATCTATGCCGCCAGACAGACCCAGGGTGGCCTTGCGGAAACCTGACTTTCGGAAATAATCGGAAATTCCCAAAACAAGTGCCTGATATATTTTTTCAGAAGTTCCAGTTTGCGGTTGAAACTGTCTCTCCTCATTATCCATTGTATCAACGATGGCAAAATCCTCGCTGAAATAGGCCAGTTCTTTAATGACATTACCCTTCTGATCAACCATGAAGGATCCTCCATCGAAAATCAACTCTGTCTGAGCGCCTACCTGATTCACGTAGATAATTGGCACATGGTATTTCACTGCATTTTCGATCAGAATATCCTTCCTTAATCTTTCCTGATTGTATGAGAAGGGTGAGGCCGATAGATTGACAACCAGATCGGGATTTTGCCTGCAATTTTCTTCCATTGGTGAGGTAGAATAGAGATTTTCCCTTCCAAATGCGTTCATCACCTTCTGGTTGAACCAAAGATCCTCGCAAATCGTTACAGCTATCTTACTGCCATTCAGATCTATGAGATTAAATTCTTTGTTTGATTCAAAGTGACGGTATTCATCAAAGACATCATAGGTGGGTAGTAATGTTTTACTGTGTATGCTATGAATGGCTCCGTCCTTCAAAAAGAAGGCAGAATTGAAGAGCATCTTCCCTTTCGGACTGGGGTTGAAACTGGGTCCGCCTACAAGGGCAGCAATCCCGTTGCAGCAGGAGGCGATCTGCTCAATGGCAGCGAGTGATTCCTGAATAAATTCCAATCTTTCCAGGAGATCGTTCGGATAATAACCACAGACAGATAACTCCGAGAAAACTACCAAATCGGCACCTTGCTCTTTAGCCTTTCCTATAGCAGCAATGATCCTGGCGCTGTTTTCAGGGAAATTTCCTACATGGTAATTCAATTGGGCCAGGGCAATCCTCATGAGTCTCTCTTACTTGGGTAAAACACTAAATACTGTTTAAATCTTACACAGAGAAAATTATCCTCTGTGTAAGAAATTTAAGCTTTTCTAAACCGATTTTTAAACAATTACCAATTTAGTCTCCGGTAACGACAAAAATAGATAAATTCACACCCGCAAACAATCGATTTCAGTTGCATTTTTGAATTACTGTTTGTTCTCTGACAATGTTAAATAATTGGTATGACCCGCAAGAATAATATCCTGTTCCTCCTGATTACGCTGATTACTTTGGCGGCCTGTCACCGAAATCCGCTGAAAATAGATGTATCCAACATCAATCTGAAGGTTGAAATCGGACGATTGGATCAGGAGCTGTTTGCTGTGACTGCCGAAAATGCCAGCCTCTCAATCCCTCTCCTGCAAGAAAAGTACGGTCCCTTTTTCAGCCTCTACAACAAGGAAATTTTGGCCATCGGAGATTCGCGGGACTCCCTCTATTCTGGTTACCTATTTACTTTTATAACCGACTCAACCATTGTTGCTGCCAAACTGAAATCGGACTCTCTCTTTGGTGATTTTCAATCTTTCGCCAAACAAATCGAGCTGGCCTTCAGGCATTTTGCCTACTATTATCCGGGGATTCAGCTGCCAAAGGTCTACACCTATCTGTCTGGTTTTAATCAATCGATTGTCACTTTTCCAAATGCCCTTGGAATCAGCCTTGATAATTACCTCGGTTCCAAAAGCAAGTTTTACTCCCGGCTTGGAATCCCAGCCTATAAAAGACACAACATGGAGCCAGGGAAGATGGTTTATGATGCACTTTATGGATTGGCATCGCAACAATTTGAGTACAAAGGGAACACTGAAAATTTGATTTCGGGGATGATCCACCAGGGAAAGCTGCTCTATTTTTTGGATGCCCTGGTTCCGGATGGGCCGGATAGCCTGAAAATTGGGTATAGAAAGGAGCAGCTCGACTGGTGCAAAGATCATGAAAAAGAGATGTGGAGTTACCTGGTCGAAAGGAAGATGCTTTTCTCAGGTGACAGGATGGAGTTGGTCCGGTTCATCAACCCCGCACCCTTTACCACACCTTTTGGTCAAAAATCACCCGGAAGGACTGGGGTCTGGTTGGGATGGCAAGTTGTGAAAAGCTACATGAAGAACAATCCCAAAGCCACGCTTCAGGATTTGATGAAAGAGAATGATTACCACAAGATTTTGAACGAGTCAGGATACTCCCCGGATTGAAGTTTGAAATGTTTGAAGGGTTTATAAAGTTTGAAGGGTTTGCCCTTCGACTTCGCTCAGGGACCGGTAACATTTCAAACATTTCAAACATTTCAAACTTCTTAAACTTCTTTACAGCGGACGAATCTTGATATTGCGGTACCAAACGTCGTTACCGTGATCCTGAAGGGCGATGACCCCCTCCTTGGCAACGTTTGCCCAATCAGGATTGTAGGAGGGGAATTTTGAGTTCTTCACCATTTCGTTCCATTCGGGTGTCCAGAGATGGTATTCCACGATGGTCGCCCCATTTTGCTTGTGAACCACAGTACCCTGATAACAGACAATCTCCGCGCTGTTCCACTCACCGAAAGGCTTCGTATTTTGCGGTTTGGCTGGAATCAGATCATACAGTGATCCGGCCATACGGTTTCCGTCTTTGCCAAGCAGGGCATCGGGGTGGTTGTCATTGTCCAGCACCTGAAATTCGGGAGCAGTTCGCCAAATCTCTTTCCCATTTTCCTGTCCAAGATAGAAAATGCCTGAATTACCACCTTTCGAAATCTTCCACTCTATCTTCAAATCGAAATTTGAAAACTTTCTTCCGGCATAAAGGATATCGCCGCCATTAGCGGCACCAGCTTCCCCCATGCCAGATCCAATACATTTAAGGGTACCATCCTCAACGACCCAGCCTGCAGGAAAATCAGCTTTATTGACACCTCTCCAGCCTGTACCTGTTTTACCGTCAAACAGTAAAATCCACCCCTGAGCTGGCTCAGCGGCTGAAAGTGTGTTCATCTCCTGAACGGAGGCACTTTTATTGTTCTCGCCGCCTTTGACACTATCTGCATTTTTTTTAGGTTGGGTGCTACAACTGAAGGCTATCAAAGCAGTAGTACACAAAATCACCATGTTTTTCATCTAAATTCAAATTTTGAAGGTTATACTTGACTTTTATTATTTTACACCTATTATCTATTGGAACTTCCAGTCTTAAATTTACGGCATTTTTCAGTCAATCTGAATAATACAGCCTATCTATTCCCTTGTGCCAAAGTACAAATTAAATGAAAAATCAACAAAAATTACCAGGAATAATCGCGAGGACAAACTAATCGTTGTAACTTTGATAGCTCATCAAACGTATTGAAAATAGCAGAAATTTTTATTTCTATGACAAAAAGAATTGGCATTTTAACAGCAGGAGGTGATTGTCCCGGCTTGAATGCAGCCATTCGCGGGGTTGGAAAAACGGCTATTCTGAACTACGGGATGGAGGTAATAGGTTTTACTGCTGGTTTCAGCGGTTTGATCTGGAAGGAGTATGTCGTACTGGACGAATCAAAATTGTCTGGTATTCTGACAGTTGGAGGAACCATTCTGGGTACTTCACGTGAAAAGCCCTTTAAAATTGAGAAGGGAGAGGAGACCAATGAAAAACCTGCCCTGATCAAGAAGAATTACAAGGATCTTGAACTCGATTGCGTGGTTTGCATTGGTGGCAATGGGACTATGAAGACTGCTGCCCAACTGCAAAAAATAGGGATTAATGTGGTAGGGATTCCAAAAACCATCGACAACGACGTGTTTGGAACGGAGGTTACCTTTGGTTTCGATTCAGCCGTAACGATTGCCACCGAGGCCATCGACAGGCTTCATACTACCGCCAACTCTCACCAGCGTGCGATGGTCATTGAGGTGATGGGACACGATGCCGGCTGGATTGCACTTTATGCCGGACTAGCCGGAGGAGGAGACATCATCCTTATTCCGGAGATAAAATACAACATGGAAAGTGTCTGTAAATCGATAGAAAAAAGGTTTTCCATGAAAAAACCTTACTCCATCGTAGTAGTTGCGGAAGGGATTGAACATCCTTCGCACAATTCGGCCTCAGCATACATTGCCGAAAGGATTCAAACATTAACGGGTATTGAAACCCGTGATACCCGATTGGGATATGTTCAGCGAGGAGGAAGTCCTACGGCCATGGACCGTATTTTGGCTACCCGCTATGGTGCCTATGCTGCGGAGTTGATCGCCAATGGGGATTATGGACAGATGGTTGCCATCCGAAACGGAAAGATCGGTTCTGTTCCACTCGAGAAAGTGGGCGGTAAATTGAGCCTGGTAGACCCCAATGACCAATTGATTGATAAGGCAAGAAAGATGGGAGTTTTTTTCGGGGATGAATAAATTTGGGGTTAGATGTTGTAGAAACCATCATTTTTTTAGATTTGTATCCTGTAATTGCAGTGCATAAATCATATAATGATTATATTATATAAATCCGGGCAAATAATTAATTAAAGTTTATACCAATGAGATATCTAGTTCAAATGTTTACAGTAGCCTTGTTGTTCTTCGCGGGGCTGAATGCAGGGGCTCAGACCACTGCTGATATGGTTTTTGAAAGCTTAGACCATGACTTTGGCAAGATCAAAGAAGATGCCGGTTCGGCCAATTATAGCTTTAACTTCAAAAACAACGGGAAAATACCATTGGTAATCTCGACTGTGAGCGCCTCATGCGGGTGTACAACTCCTGAATGGAGCAAGGAACCAGTCCTGCCAGGCAAAACAGGCTTCATCAAGGTTTCTTACAACCCTTTGAACCGTCCGGGAAGTTTCAACAAGACGATCACTGTCATGGCCAATATTCCAAATGGAGCCATTGTGTTGAAAATAGCAGGTGAGGTACTTCCAAAGTCGCTCACCATTACGGAACAATATCCAATTGATCTCGGTAAAATCCGAATGCTGAACAACAACCTTTCCTTTGTACGGATTAAAAACAATGAGAAAAAGACCGACTCTCTTAAATTTATCAATACTTCCGGAGCAAAAGTTACCATCGGACTTAAAGGTGTTTTGGCACATTTGACGGTTAAAGTCAATCCTGCTGTCGTTGAGCCCAATGGCACCGGTTACATCGTGGTAACTTTTGATGGTTCCAAAATCACCGACCTTGGATTTCAGATGGCAAGGGTCTATCTGACCTACAATGGAGAGGAGAACTACAACTACGGCGTTAATGTAACAGCAACTGTGGAAGAAGATTTTTCAAAGCTGTCGCAGAAGGAACTTCAGAGTGCCCCCATCATTGATTTTAATGCACGTGTTTATGATTTCGGAGACATCAAGGAGGGCAAGAAAGTTGAATACACCTTCAAGATCATGAACAAAGGGAAAAGCGATCTTCAAATCCGTAGCGTAAAAGCTTCCTGTGGTTGCACTGCTGCCAATCCAACTTCCAATGTCATTAAACCCGGCACAGATACCGACCTGAAAGTGATATTTGATTCAGCGGGTAAACTTGGATTGCAAAACAAAACCATCACCATCATTTCAAATGACCCGAACCAATCCACAACCATTTTACGGATTTCGGGTAATGTGTCCAAGGCGCAATAA
>JAVHPO010000291.1:0-36880 GCA_036170635.1 Prolixibacteraceae bacterium
ATGATGATCTCAAGTTCAAAAGTATTCTCCTATGCCGGTCAAAGAATCGGAGTTTTGATCATTTCCGATATGCTATACAACCGTCATTCTCAATATCTTAGCGACAGGCTTCGTGTTCACGGATTCGGCAACGCAATTGTCCACAGGGTACTTTATGCGATGACCTCCGGAACATCCCACTCTGCCCAATATGCTTTGGCAGCCATGTTCAGGCATGCCAACAACGGAACTTATGATTTCATCGGAGAAGTGAAGGAATATGGAGAGAAAGCACGCATCATGAAGCAACTTTTTCTCTCCAATGGGTTCGAAATCGTTTATGCCACTGATATTGACAAACCCGTCGGGGATGGATTCTATTTTACGATTAACTATCCGGGAATGGATGAGGCTAAATTGTTGTATCACCTCCTTTTTTACGGTATCAGCGCCATCTCATTGGGCAATACCGGGAGCTCCAAACAGGGTTTGAGGGCTTGTGTCTCAAATGTACGTCGTGATCAATTCGCGGATCTCGAAACAAGATTGAATCAGTTTTATCGGGATTTTCCGGCCGACTTATAAATTGAAAGTAAAAGTGGTCGTTTTTTGAAAATGTGTAAGAAATCGGATACAGGACAAAAGTCATAAATGACGCCGTTTCCAATACCGAAATTTGAAATTAAAATAACGAACAAAATGGCTAAAGTCATAGGAGCAGTAGTTGTTGACTCGGAAGTTTGCAAGGGATGTAACCTCTGTGTCGTATCTTGTCCAACGAAAACTTTGGGGCTCAACCGTGATGTCAATAGCAAGGGATACCACTATTCTTACATGGAAAACCCGGAAGAATGTATCGGATGTTCAAATTGCTCATCAGTTTGTCCGGACAGTTGTATCACAGTTTACAGATTAAGATTAGATTAATCAATTAAAAATCCAAATATGGGTGAATTAAGATTGATGAAAGGAAACGAAGTGATTGCAGAAGCAGCCATTCGGTATGGTTGTGATGGCTATTTCGGATATCCGATCACCCCACAATCGGAAGTGATGGAGTCGCTTATGGCACAACGGCCATGGGAAACGACAGGAATGGTAGTTTTACAGGCTGAAAGTGAGATAGCTTCCATTCACATGGTATATGGGGCAGCAGGTTGCGGGAAAAGAGTGATGACCTCTTCCTCCAGTCCCGGTATCAGCCTGATGGCCGAAGGTATCTCCTACATCGCAGGATCAGAACTTCCCTGCGTCATCGTCAATGTGCAGCGGGGCGGTCCCGGACTTGGCACCATTCAGCCCTCACAGGCAGACTACAACCAGGCAACCAAAGGGGGAGGCCACGGTGACTATTCATTGCTGGTACTGGCACCGGCCTCTGTTCAGGAGATGCACGATTTTATCGGTCTTGGCTTTGAAATGGCATACAAATACCGAAATCCGGTGATGATATTGGCCGATGGCGTCATTGGTCAGATGATGGAGAAAGTTGAGCTGATGGATCAGCGGCCAAGATGGACCGATCAACAATTGAAGGAGATCACCGGTAGCTGGGCAACACAGGGGAAGACAAAAGATCGGCCCAAGCATGTGATCACCTCCCTCGAAATGGACTCCCACATCATGGAAGATAACAACCTTCGCCTTCAGGCAAAATACAAACGGATGAAAGAAGAGGATGTCCGGTATGAAGCCATAAACTGCGAAGATGCTGAATATGTACTTGTTGCATTTGGTTGTGCAGCCAGAATTTGTCAGAAAACCGTTCAATTGGCCAGGGCTCAGGGTTATAAAGTCGGATTACTCAGACCAATTACGCTTTTCCCTTTTCCTGAAAAGGTTATTGCAGAAATTGCAGGCCGCGTCAAAGGCTTTTTAACTGTCGAATTCAATGCAGGTCAGATGGTCAACGATGTGCGTTTGGCGGCTAACGGCAAGACGAAAGTCGAATATTTTGGCCGGATGGGTGGAATTCTTCCATCTCCGGATGAAGTTGAGAAAGCGCTTTTCCAAACAATGATAGGAGGATAAATTATGTCGGATGTAGCTGAAAGAATCAAAAATATCGTCAAACCTGAAAACCTGATATATAGCAAGTCGCCGGTTCTGAACGACGTGACCATGCACTATTGTCCAGGATGCAGTCATGGAGTTGTGCACAAACTGATTGCTGAGGTTATCGATGAGATGGGCATCCAGGATCAGACCATAGGGGTTTCCCCGGTAGGTTGTGCCGTTTTTGCCTACAATTACATCGACATTGACTGGTCTGAAGCAGCCCACGGCAGGGCTCCTGCTGTTGCAACCGGAATCAAGCGGGTTCTGCCGGAGAAAACTGTTTTCACCTATCAGGGCGATGGCGACCTTTCAGCCATTGGAACAGCAGAAACCATGCATGCTGTCAACAGGGGCGAGAATATCGTGATGATCTTCATCAACAATGCCATCTACGGGATGACCGGAGGACAAATGGCCCCAACAACCCTGCTTGGTCAGGTAACCTCTACCACTCCATATGGAAGGAATGTCGACCTCAATGGATATCCCTTGAAAATAACCGAATTAATTGCTCAACTGCCCGGTGCAGCTTTTGTGACCCGTCAGAGTGTGCATACTCCCGGAGCCGTTAGGAAAGCTAAAAAGGCGATTAAAAAAGCATTCGAAAT
This sequence comes from Prolixibacteraceae bacterium, assembly GCA_036170635.1. Classification (GTDB taxonomy): domain Bacteria; phylum Bacteroidota; class Bacteroidia; order Bacteroidales; family Prolixibacteraceae; genus CAINVV01. Next base: position 2,646 of record JAVHPO010000291.1, read on the forward strand.
ATCGCAAAAGAATATTGGAACCAGTTTTGTCGAGATCGTCTCTACCTGTAATTCAGGTTGGAAAATGACACCTGTTGCATCCAACGACTGGATGGTTGCAAACATGTTCCCGCTCTTTCCGCTGGGCGACTTGAAGGATGGCGGGAAGGATAATACAGATCCTTATAATGTTCAAAGAAATGACTGAAGAAATAATTATTGCAGGTTTTGGCGGACAAGGCGTTCTCTCTATGGGAAAGATCCTTGCCTACTCGGGTGTGATACAGGACCAGGAAGTTGCATGGTTTCCCTCTTACGGACCAGAAATGAGAGGTGGAACAGCCAATGTGACGGTCATCTTGAGTGACGACAGGATCAGTTCGCCCGTTCTTCACGAATTCGACACAGCCATCATCCTCAACCAACAGTCCATGACCAAATTTGAGAAAATGGTCAAGCCGGGAGGAACCCTGTTGTACGATCCCAATGGGGTGGTCAAGCTCCCATCGCGAAAAGATATCAATATTTACAAGGTTGAAGGTGCCAGGTTAGCCGTCGAGATGGGCAACCCGCTCACTTTTAACATGATAGTCCTGGGTGCATTTCTGCAGGCCAAACCCGTTATCAAACTGGAGAACGTCAAAAAAGGATTGGAAAAATCGCTGCCTGAGAGGCACCACAAACTCATACCGCTCAATCTAAAGGCCATAGAGGTGGGCCAGGCTAATCTCGAAATAGTTCAGAAAATATTATAAAAAAACGGCAAATGCCGTTTTTCTTTATTTTACTCATTTGAAAATAAACTGTTAAAAACTTAACATTTGATTATCAATGACGTATCTTTAAAATGTCGATTCTATGGATTCGACGAAGCAGGGCCAGACAATTTATTGTTTGGCTTCTGTTTTTTATACAGCAACGAAATCGATCCATTCTATTCTTCTAATTTTTCTAACTTCTGTGGATTCTTTCTACAATCAAATATTGAAATTATTCTGACGATATTTTCATCGAATCTGTAAATGATTTTGTAGTTGCTTTCAATGAAGAAACGGTATTCGAAACTTCTGTCAGCCAATAGTGGTTCTCTTATACCAATTAGTGGGTTGGTTTCAATTAGAAGGGATTTTTCGACTAATCCTTTTACAATTTTTCTTGCAACAGATACACTTGCCCTAAGATTGTGATAGTCAAATATCTCCTGGAGTTGAATAAGAGATGTATCAGACCACAAGACTTTTACTTCCATGTTTCAATCTGGTCAATGAGATTTCGAGCTTCTGTAACTCTTCCATTTTCAAAATCTTCTTCAGATTTTTCAACAATTTCATTGAATTCTTTCAGCGTCAGTAAATCTAATTCCTTATTCAATTTCTTCTTTCTCTCAACTAGAAGCAACTTTTCAAGTTTCGTAACAAGCTCATCGTCTGCAACCCGAAGAAATTCTTGAACAAAATGTAGTTTTCTTGCCTGAATATCCATATTCTATTCATTTTAATAATCAAAGATAAGTAATATTTTATCAGTAAAATATTCAAATTAAGTTCTCTTCCGCCAGAGACGTATGGAAACAAATAAAAAAACCGCTCTATATCAGTTACATCCGCAAGATGCATCTTGCCATATGATTGTTATTTATCCTATTTTCTTTCAACAAATTTACTTAGATTTAGTGCCTGTAAACAACTTTTTAACCAAACAGCATCTTCATTTATGAACATCAAAACAAGGTTGACCCTGATGAACTTTCTCCAGTTCTTCGTGTGGGGATGTTGGCTTATTTCGCTTGGCGGATACATGATGGGACCATTGAAATTCACAGGCGGACAAGTAGGTGGAGTCTATGCCACCATGGGACTTGCAGCGCTGTTTATGCCGGGGTTAATGGGCATAGTAGCCGATCGCTGGATCAATGCGGAACGGGTTCTGGGGATCTGCCACCTGGTGGGAGCCATTTTGCTTTTCTGGGCTTCAACTGTCACCAATCCTGTCGTGATGTACTGGGTTATGCTTTTCAATGCCATGGCGTATATGCCAACCATCGCGCTAAACAGCGCTGTCTCCTACAATATTCTCCTTCAAAAAGGGTACGACGTAGTCAAGGATTTCCCACCCATCCGGGTTTGGGGTACCATCGGTTTCATTTTTGCCATGTGGATCGTCGACCTTGTGGGTTGGGCCAGAAGTCCCGCACAACTATACATTAGTGCAGTTACAGCCCTATTCTTAGGTATTTACGCCTTTACCATGCCTGCATGTCCTCCTGCACGCGCCAAAAGAGACGGATCAATTCTCTCCGCGCTTGGTCTGGATGCCTTTGTTTTGTTTAAAAAACGAAAGATGGCCGTTTTCTTTTTTTTCGCCATGCTAATTGGAGCGGCACTTCAGATTACCAATACTTTTGGAGGTTCTTTCCTTGACGATTTTTCCAAATTTGATCTGTACAAAGACTCCTTCGCAGTAAAACATCCCACGTTATTGCTCTCCATCTCTCAGATATCCGAAACACTTTTTATCCTCACTATTCCATTTTTCCTAAAACGTTTCGGTATCAAAAAGGTAATGATCATCAGCATCTTTGCCTGGGTATTGCGCTTTGGCCTTTTCGGCATTGGAAATCCGGGTCACGGTCTGGCGCTTTTGATACTTTCCATGATCATATATGGAATGGCATTTGATTTTTTCAATATTTCAGGTTCCCTCTTTGTAGAAATGGAAGCCGCTCCGGAAAACAGGGCAAGCGCCCAGGGATTGTTCATGATCATGACCAATGGTTTCGGGGCCTACCTGGGAGGTGTTTCCAGCGGTTTTGTCGTGGATCTGTTTACCAAAGACGGTGTCAAAGACTGGCCCCATATCTGGATGGTATTTGCGGCTTATGCTTTGGTGCTCGGGCTGATCTTTCCATTCCTGTTCAAGTACAAGCATGAAAAAGTGACCAGAGTGACTAAATAAAAGCATCAATATCTAAATTATCAGCATGCTGAACAGACAACTACTTTCCCCCTCCAGCATCGTGGTGGTGGGGGCGTCCAACAACGTCACCAAGCCGGGGGGAAAAATCCTGAAGAATCTTCTCGAACATGAGTACAAAGGGCAGCTCTTTGCAGTTAATCCAAATGATCCCACCGTTCAGGGAGTAACAACCTACGCCTCCGTTAAAGATCTTCCAAATGTGGAGATGGCCATTCTGGCTATTCCGGCAAAAAGTTGTGAAGAGGCTGTTGCTATTCTGACAAGTGAGAAAAATACAAAGGCATTTATCATTATTTCCGGCGGATTCAGCGAAATGGGGCCTGAAGGCACAAAACTTGAACACGAAATCGTCGAACTTGTCAACAAGGCGGATGGCTGTCTGATTGGTCCGAACTGTATCGGAATGCTCACCCATGACTATGCCGGCGTCTTTACAGAACCAATTCCAAGACTGGAACCTACCGGCGTGGATTTTGTATCCGGATCGGGCGCCACAGCAGTCTTTATCATGGAATCGGCAATTCCCAAGGGACTTACCTTTTCAAGGGTTATTTCAGTAGGTAATTCCGCGCAGTTGGGAGTGGAAGAGGTTCTGGAATTTTGGGATCTACAGTCGGAACAAGAGTCAGAAGCGCGGGTCAAATTGCTCTACATCGAAGCCATTCATAATCCTGATAAGTTTTTATTTCATGCCGCTTCTTTGGTGAAGAAAGGGTTCAGGCTTGCGGCCATCAAGGCCGGAAGTTCTATAGCCGGTAGCAGGGCGGCTTCCTCTCATACCGGAGCCATGGCCAGCTCCGACTCAGCTGTCGAAGCGCTTTTCCGCAAAGCGGGAATAGTCCGATGTTACGGACGTGAAGAGTTGACAACTGTCGCTTGTGTACTGATGTCCAAACAGATGAATGGTAAAAATATTGCCATTATCACGCATGCCGGGGGTCCGGCTGTCATGCTTACAGATGCACTGGAGGCAGGGGGCATCAATATCCCCAATATTCCTGATTCACCGGCAAAACGAAAGTTAAAAAAAATGCTTCCCCCTGGCTCATCTGTCGAAAATCCAATCGATTTTCTGGCAACCGGAAACGCCGAACAATTGGATCTGATTATCGATACCGTAGAAAATGAAATGGAGGATATTGATGGGATGGCCGTAATTTTCGGAAGTCCAGGACTTACCTCTGTCAAGGATGTTTACGAGGTCCTGAACAGAAAGATGAAACAGTGCAAAAAGCCTATCTACCCCATCTTACCATCCGTGATGAACGTGAAAAAGGACCTGGCCTATTTTCTCTCGCATGGCAATGTTAACTTCCCGGATGAGGTCCTTTTAGGCAGGGCGCTAACCCGTGTCAAACTGACACCCAAACCATCCGGACAAGAGATCTTTCTGGATGGTGTGGATGTACCCCGCATCAGAAGAATCATCGAAAATAGTCCGAATGGTTATCTCTCGCCTGACCTTGTTGAACAGCTTCTTGCCGCAGCCTCAATCCCGTCTGTTCAGGAGATCATTGCCAAAAACGAAACAGAGGCAATTCAGGCAGCGAAAAAAATCGGATTTCCGCTCGTGATGAAGGTGGTCGGACCATTGCACAAAACGGATGTAGGCGGAGTCACTTTAAATGTTCGCTCTGAGGAGATGGTAAAAGTCGAATTCAGCCGCATGATGAAGATCAAACAGACAACCGCAGTTTTGCTGGCCGAACAAGCTTCGGGTATCGAACTTTTTCTGGGCGCCAGCTATGAACCCAAATTTGGCCATGTCATTCTATGCGGAATCGGAGGGATCTTCGTTGAAGTTCTGAAGGATACTACCTCAGGTCTGGCTCCACTCACTTTCGAGGAGGCTGATTCCATGATCCGTAACCTGAAAGCTTACCCCATCATCAAGGGTTTCAGGGGAAAATGTGGCGTAAGCAGGAAAAAATTCGGTGAAATCATCGTGAGGCTCTCCTCCATGCTGCGCTTTGCAACTGAAATCAAGGAGATGGATATCAATCCACTCATGGGAAATGGCGATAAAATCGTGGCCGTTGACGCAAGAATCCGTATTGAGAAGAATAAAATGTGAAAATTGGAAAATGTGAAAATGTGAAAATTAAGAACGCTCTTGTCAACTCTTCGTCCGTTTGCCCGTCAGGGCATCAATTTTCACATTTTCACATTTATTCCGTTTCCCGGTGTGCATAAAACCTATTCAACAAACTCAAATCATTAAACTCCTTGGAGAGTGAATCTATGGTCTCCTTGGGAATGTCGTAAATATCCAGAACGATCATTCCATCCACACAATTGTTAAATTTTGGATCCACATTGAAGGCTATGATCTTCGCATTCAATCCCAAATATTTTTTCAAAAGTACCGGTAGCCCGCTGTTGTATTGATCAACGTCGCCGATAAACTTATCCAGGGAACTTAGCTGTGGTGACAGGTGCATCATCGCCTCATTCAAATGCAGATCCCTGGTCTTTACCTTGAAACGATTGCGGGGTTTCACCAGTGCTGCCTTTTCATAATCGTAATAATTGGCCATGATGTATCGGATGATCAACTCCTTCGACTTTTCGGAATAGGTATTGCTGATACTTACAGGACCGATCAGGTATCGGTATTCAGGATTTTTGAGCAGGAAAAAGAGGATTCCTTTCCAAAGCAGGAAAAGGGGAAGTGGTTTTCGCTGATATTCACACACGATAAACGATCTGCCCAGCTCGAGCGATTGCCTCAAGGTATCTTTAAAACCATTTCCCATTTTGAAGAGGGTATGTGTATAAAATCCCCTGACACCGAACTGTTCCATGATTTCTGCACCCATTCCTATCCTGTAACCGCCAACTATTTTTTTCGCGTTAGTATCCCAGATAATGAGCTGCTGGTAATAGAGATCGAACTCGTCAATATCCGTTGAACGGTTTGTGCCTTCTCCTACTTCCCGGAAGGTAATCTCCCTCAAACGACCCAGTACGTTCAAAATGACCGGTATTACCTTGGTAGGGGCACAAAACACTTCGTAATTTTTTACACTAAATAGAAAATGCTCCTTCTTTACATAAGCTATCTCCCTTTCAATCAGCGCTTGCGGCTGAGAAGCAGTAATCTCCTCCGGCTTTGGATCACTTTTCAAAGAATAGTTAAAAAACCGCTTTACTTCAATTCCTGAATCGAGGCAATAGGTCTTGGCCCTCAAGTAGCGTCCGAACTGATGAATATCCGAAAATCCATCCTGCTCATTGACAGAAATCGGATTCCCGATCCTCACTTTGATTGTTTTGTTCCGCTTGTTAATAAGTTCTGAGGGCAGTTTCGCTGTCCGGAGTGCGGGGTGTATTCTACCCAAAAGGTGGAAAATACGGCTATTGGTTCCGTGAAAATAGATCGGAACAATGGGAACCTTGTTCTTTTTGATGAAGCGAAGAGCTGAAATAAGCCACTCCCTGTCGGTGATGACGGAGGAGTTATAGTTGGTTGATACTTCCCCTGCCGGGAAAAGGCTCAACACTCCGCCATGCTGAAGATGATCGATGGCCGTCTTCAATCCGGCAATGCTGGAACCTGCTTCAGGCATATTTTCAAAGGGGTTGACAGCCAGAAAAAAATCAGAAATGGGCTCTACCTTTTTTAGCAAAAAATTGGCTATTACCTTGTGATCGCCCCTGGCCAGCGAAAGCAATTTGATCAGCAAAATCCCGTCAATTCCACCAAACGGATGGTTCGAGACGGTAATAAAGCTTCCATCCGCAGGCAATTTTTTCAGATCATTTTCATCAAACTCAAGCGTGATATTCAGGTATTTAATTATGGCGTCAATCGATTCGATACCCTTCTTTTGACTTACATTTTCGTACAAATCGTTGATCTTGTGAAAACTCAGCAGATGCATCAAAATCTTGGCAAAATTCTCACCTCCAAGGTACTTAATGAAGGGACTGGCTTTGATTAAATCCTGAGGTTTTACAAGTTTCATAATTCTCTGTTTTGCCGTTATTACTCACCAGGAAGTTGGTAGATAGCAAGTGGCTTCAACTTTGAAATAAACCCAAAAAGATAGCACTTGACAATCCAAATATAAAGAATTGGTATTGAAAAATAGGTCACAATGGGTTTTTAAACTTAGTAAATCTTGCCAGCAAATAATTAATGTAGCAATTACAATTTACGCAATAAGATGTATGTCTCTGTAAATTAACACGCTTCAAATGCATATCAATATTTAATCTGTAATTTGTAATCTGTAATTTATTCGCTATTAGCAATTTCACTGCTAAATGATGTACTTTTGTATCCAAGTTACCCTATTTTGAACGAATATAAAATAAGCAATTGGTTGCCCACCACTATCAAAGAGGTCCGGGCTTTGGGATGGGAGGAGGTTGATGTTGTCCTCTTCTCGGGTGATGCCTATGTTGACCATCCATCCTTTGGTGCGGCAGTAATCGGTCGTATCCTGGAGCGGGAGGGATTAAAAGTTGCCATCGTGCCACAGCCAAACTGGCAGGATGACCTTCGCGATTTCAAAAAAATGGGAAAACCAAGGCTCTTTTTCGCCATTACAGCCGGATGCATGGATTCAATGGTCAACCATTACACGGCCAACAAACGCAAACGGTCAAATGATGCTTATACTCCCGGTGACAGACCAGGCGCCCGACCGGATTATGCCACCATCGTCTATTCGAACATCCTTAAAAAACTCTACCCCGACGTGCCGTTGATTATCGGAGGTATCGAAGCCTCCCTGCGAAGGGTGACCCACTACGACTATTGGTCGGATCAGTTAAAACCAAGCATACTGATTGAGAGCCGGGCCGATCTGCTCTTTTACGGAATGGGGGAAAAATCGCTGATTGTACTGGTAGAACAACTTCGGGCAGGAAAACAGCTTAAGGAGTTGACAGATATTCCGCAAACTGCTTTCGTGTTGCAAAAGGATCAGTCCCTACCATCCGATGCCTCCTGGGACGAATTTGAGCTATTTGGCTATGAAGCTTGCCATGCTGAAAAGATCAATTATGCCCGTAACTTTAAGGTCATTGAAGAGGAGTCCAACCGGATGGAACCGGAAACCCGGCTCATTCAAGCGCACGGGGACCTGAAAGTGGTAATCAATCCGGCCTGGCCCCCGCTGAGCACAGAAGAGGCCGATCTTTACAGTGACCTGCCTTTTACCAGGCTACCGCATCCAAAATACAACGGCAAGGGAGCTATTCCTGCATACGAAATGATCAGGCACTCGATCAATATCCACAGGGGTTGTTTTGGGGGTTGCGGATTTTGCACCATTTCGGCCCATCAGGGTAAATTTATCGCTTCAAGATCCGAAGCATCGGTTCTCCGGGAGGCTGAGCAGGTAACGAAAATGCCCGATTTCAAGGGATACATATCCGACGTTGGCGGTCCGTCTGCCAATATGTACAAGATGGCCGGTATACATCTCTCTATTTGCCAGTCGTGCAAAAGACCTTCCTGCATTTACCCTACTGTTTGTAAAAACCTGAATACCGACCACCGGCCGATGAGCAATCTTTACGATAAAGTATCCAATATCAAGGGGGTAAAGAAGGCTTTTATTGGCAGCGGAATTCGTTATGACCTGATCTTTCACAGGGTCGAGGATGAGCAAGTCAATCAGGGAAACCTGGACTATCTTGATCAGGTCGTTGAGAAACATGTCTCCGGCCGGTTAAAAGTTGCACCTGAACATACGGATGATCAGGTACTCACAATCATGAGAAAACCCTCCTTTTCTCAGTTTGACCAACTCAAAAAATTCTTCGATAAAGCCAATGAAAAGTATGGGCTGAAGCAGCAACTCATTCCCTATTTTATCTCCAGTCACCCAGGAAGCACAGTCGAATCTATGGCTGATCTGGCGGCTATCATGAAAGAACGAAATTTCAAATTGGAGCAGGTCCAGGACTTCACCCCTACTCCCATGACCCTGGCTACCGTAATCTATTATACTGGTTACCATCCCTATACGCTCGAAAAAGTCTACACGGCCAAAACTTCTGAGCAGAAACTTGCGCAACGGAAATTCTTCTTCTGGTATAAAAGTGAATATAGAAAAGAGTTGATCGCAGAACTCCGCAAAAGCGGCAGACCGGATCTGGAGAAAAGACTCTTCAATAAATAATTTTATCTGTGGAACTTCTCCCCAATGTACTCCAATCCGGTAGCTAATCCGCTCCTCCAATAGCTCCAGCTATGCCCGCCATCCCTGACGCGGTATTCGTGCGGAATACCCAACTTCCTCATTTCAACATGCAGTGCGGAATTTCCGATATAAAGAAAATCGTCATCACCGCAATCGATCCAGAACCGCACTGACTTGAGTTTATCGAGAGGGACAGAATGAATGAGATCCAGCGGATTATTGGCTTTCCAGGCTTCATTCAGGCGGGCTTCTCCCTTCAGATCCTTTCCGAAAAGACCGGCAAAGTACATTTCAAACTCTTTGTCTGATTTCGTCCTGATCTCATCATCGGTGAATGTTCCCGAACTCAAAGCCACACAAGTAGAGAAAAGATCCGTATGCTTCATGGATAGTTTCAGCGCTCCATATCCGCCCATGGAGAGACCGGCTATGGCACGGTATTCTTTCTTCGGCCGAATACGGTACTCCTTTTCGACATAGGGTATTAGCTCATTGATAAATGTATCTTCCCAGTTGATTTTCATGTCATAGCTGTTGCAGTACCAGGTTAGTTTTCCATCCGGAATGATGAGGATACAGGATGGAAATTTTCCTTCCGAAATCCCTTTGTCTGCAATCCTGTTGGCCTCGCCAAACTGGATCCATCCGGTCTCGTCATCCGAGTATCCGTGCAACAGATAGACAACAGGATAACTGCGCTGGGAGGTAGAATAATCTTCCGGCAGGTAGACTGAATAGTTCATTTTCGAACCCGTTTTCGAGGTGAAAGTCAGCGATTCAATCACTTTACCACCTTGAGGAAAAGCATTATTGAAAAAGAATACAAAGCCCATGATGAGCAACAGATTTTTCATTATATCAACTATTTGTTTGTTAAATAACGTGGCATTATCAGGCAAATCTAACAATTAACAAGCTGTTTTGCTATCTTTGAAAGAAGAATTGTACCTGTAAAATTGAATCACTTGTAATCAATATTATGACAACTTTAATTCTAGGATTCTTTTTCGGAGCTCTACTCCAAAGCGCCAAACTGAATCGTTTTGACACCATTAGCGGTATGGCAACTCTCGAGAACTTCAAGGTGGCCAAAGCCATTGCACTGGCCATTGGGGTAGGTGTAATCCTTCTAAACATCGAAATTGGTATGGGATTCGCCTCCTACCATGTTAAACCGCTTCTGCTGGGCGGAATCGTTTTGGGAGGATTGATTTTTGGAACAGGAATGGCTATTCTGGGTTACTGTCCGGGCACGGTAATGGTATCAGCAGGAGAAGGTTCGCTCGATGCGATGGTCGGAATCCTGGGAGGACTGGCCGGAGGTTTGGTATATACCCTGATCCTTCCCTCAGTCAGCCCGATTCTGGGACCAAATATCGGAACCTTCTCACTATACACCGCATTGGGTTCCTCTCCATTCATCTTTTATCCAGTGATGATCATTTGCGGACTGCTTTTTGCCTTCCTCGCTTTTGCCTTAGACCGCCGCGAAAAAAGCAATGACAAGAGTTGGATCTTTGCCGGTATTGGTCTGGCCATCTTGAATACTTTTGTGTTTTTCTATGCTGATCGTCCAATTGGCGCCTCCACCTTCTTTCCATATGTCGCGGACAACGTCTTCGGAGTTGTCAACAATGATTACTTCAGACAAATCAGTAAACCAGGAAGTTGGGAAGTGAACTTCCTTGCCGGTGGGCTTCTCTCAGGACTTGTGATCTCCTTATTGCGGAAAGATTTCAAAATCAGGATGATTCATGACAATTGGGAAAAGTACAAAGGCAACAATTTTGGTAAAAGAGCTCTTTGGGCATTTTTAGGCGGATTTATTCTGATCTTTGGGGCAAGAATGGCGGGTGGATGCACGTCGGGACACATCCTCTCAGGTGGGATGCAACTGGCCGCAAGCAGTCTGTTATTTGCCGTTTTTGTCTTTGCAGGATTGCTGTTGACCGGAAAATTCTTCTACAAAAAATAATGGAATAGCCATGATTGCTTAATCACCAACCGAAATGAACATAATTTCAACAATCATGCTATTCCATGCGACCATTAAAAAACAAATTATTTACGCATGAAAGACCTATGAACACAGGCAATTTCCTGGCATTTGATCTTGGCGCCTCCTCCGGAAGGGCTATGCTTGGTACAATTTCAGACCAGCGACTAAAGCTCACTGAGATCCACCGTTTCGAAAACCGAATGGTCGAAATTGACAACCACTTCTACTGGAACATTTTTTCAATTTTTGATGAGCTGAAGACCGGACTTAAAAAGTGCATCCGGGATTTTGGCATCCAGCCCGATTCCATTGCCATTGATACCTGGGGTGTCGATTTTGCCTTTGTAGACAAGGATGGGATGATTGCTTCCCTTCCCTATGCCTACCGGGACCGGCGCACCGACAATGCCATGGAAGACTTTTTCAAAATAGTGCCAAGGGAGGAGCTTTACATGAAAACCGGCATACAACTGATGCAGTTCAACTCCCTGTTTCAGCTATTTGTCAACCAGGATACCAAAGCGCCCCAATATGAAATAGGCAAGGACCTTCTTTTCATGCCCGATGCCCTTTCCTACCTTTTCTGCGGAGTCAAAAAGAATGAATTTTCGATCGCATCGACCTCCCAACTTCTGAAGCCAGGAAAATTGGCCTGGGAAACCACCCTTTTTGAGGCCATGAGCATCGATCCCTCCATTATGCAGGAGATAGTGCTTCCGGGAACACTTCTGGGCAAAATAAAGCCTGAAGTACAAAAAGAGACTGGTAGCAGTGCGATACCTGTGATCGCGGTTGCATCTCACGATACGGCCTCTGCCATTGCTTCCGTTCCGGCATCAGGAAAGAATTGGGCCTATATCAGTTCAGGTACCTGGTCACTGATGGGAATTGAATCTGACAAACCTCTTATTTCGAAAGAGATACTGGCCCTCAATTTCACCAATGAAGGAGGTGTGGAAGGAACTACGCGTTTCCTGAAAAACATCATGGGACTGTGGCTTTTGCAGGAGTGCAGAAGAAGTTGGTCCCACAAAGTCAACTATTCCTGGAGTGAAATGGTCGATTTAAGTACCTTATCACAACCTTTTAAATGTCTGATAGATCCTGACGATCCAAGTTTTCTGAATCCGGCTGATATGCCTCAGGCCATCGTTGATTATTGCCTGAAAACAGATCAACCAGCGCCCGAAACGCATGGTGAATTCATCCGTTGCATTTTTGAAAGTCTTGCGATGAAATATCGGCTTACGCTTGATTCGATCAGATCGGTAATTTCCTATCCGATCGACATCGTACACATCATCGGAGGAGGCGCCAACAACGAACTGCTCTGCCAGTATAGCGCCAATGCACTACAGTTGCCGGTGAAAGCTGGTCCTACCGAAGCGACTGCCATCGGCAATATCCTGATGCAGGCCAAAGCTATGAATGCCGTGGCAAGTCTTGAGGAGATAAGAACCATGGTGGGTGAATCTTTCGGGACAAAAACATTTCTGCCTGCGGAAGCCGGTGTCTGGAAAGTTCAGTTTGAAAGGTTCAGGAGAATTGTCAGTTGAAGACCATTTAGGATTTTAATATGCCCTGTTGCGTAAGTACCGCCTTTTATTGATTCAAATTTTGCCGGAATAATAAATTTTTTATTTTTGGCCACCTCCATTCAGGAGACAAAAACAAAATTAAAAAATTAGCAATGAAAAGAATTCTTTTACTTCTGATGACCGTTGTTCTGGTATCAAACTTCTCCTCTGGCCAGGTTGCCAGGCATGCTTTAGGATTACGTTTTGGTACTGACGACGGATTTGGTACGGAGATCTCCTACCAGCATGGTTTAAGCGGCAACAACAGGCTCGAATTTGATTTGGGTTTCAATAACTATCACGAAAACTACATGAACTACCGGTACAATTACACAAGCTGGGGTCTTTCAGGCCTTTACCACTGGGTATATAAACTGGATTCAAACTTCAACTGGTACATCGGCCCGGGAGCAAAAATCGGCTCATGGAGTTACGATACCGGATACAACGACTACCGGTATAGCAATGGGATGTTTATGGCAGCAGCCGGGGATATTGGAATCGAATACAACTTCCCGGTAGGTTTCCAACTGGCATTGAATGCCCGTCCTGAAATCGGACTTATCAACCATGGCACTGCTATAAATATTGGATTAGCTGTGCGCTACCGTTTTCGGTAGAACAAAACATTGAGCTGACTACAACAAAATTTATCTTAAATTAAACAATTATGAAGCGCTTTTTTTGCACCATTTTCGTTGGTCTATTTTTGGTAAATCTTGCTACGGCTCAAATCCCCCAACATTCGGTGGGTTTACGTTATGGGGCTGTTTATGGTCTTGGGACTGAAGTCTCGTACCAACGCGGTCTTTCTGCCGAAAACCGGCTGGAATTTGACTTTGGTTTCAACAGCAATTTCGAATATGTCAACAATTTCAGGCAAGACCACAACAGTTGGGCGCTCACTGGTCTTTACCATTGGATCTGGAAACTACCAAAATTGGGTGAAAACGTGAACTGGTATGCAGGTGCAGGTGCCAAATTGGGCACCTGGAGTTCCAACCAGGGCTATGATTACAGGTACAAAAATGGCTTGTTTCTGATTGGATCAGGAGATATAGGAATCGAATACTGTTTTCCTGCCGGAATTCAATTTGCCCTGGATGCACGCCCGGAATTGGGCCTTATCAACCATGGAAGCGGCGTAAATATTGGCTTTGCCGTTCGATACCAATTCAAATAGTTAGAGATGATTGCCATCTTAGTAGTTTTGTCGGCCGGAATTCTGTTTGGATTACTGGTTGTTGGGAAACCCAAATTACACCTATTCAACAATCACCTTCTGAACTGGGCCATCTACCTACTGCTTTTCCTGCTTGGCATTTCTGTTGGCACTAACCGGGAGGTGATACAAAATATCGGCAAAATTGGGTATGAAGCCATTGCAATAGGCACATTTTCAATAGCCGGCAGTGTTCTGTTTTCTGCGATTCTCTTTAAGTTCTTATTCAAGAAAGATGAGAAGTAGCCTGATCATCTTCAGTTTCTTTGTTGCAGGAGTCCTTGCCGGATTATCGGGAAAGTTACCTTCCGGTTATGATTTCGACAAATTCGGAAGTTATGCCCTTTACCTGCTGATGTTTCTTGCCGGGGTAAGTATTGGAAGCGACAAAAACTCCTGGAAGGTCCTGGCAACCCACAATTACAAAATCATTTGGGTACCTGTAACCATCATCCTTGGTACTTTGGCAGGTTCTGCACTTGTAGCTTTGGTGATCCCTACGCTGACCTTGCGCGAATCCCTCGCCGTTGGGGCCGGATTTGGCTACTACAGTCTCTCCAGTGTCTTCATTACCCAGCTACACAGCCATAGTCTGGGGGTTGTCGCCCTTTTGTCAAACATTTTCAGGGAGGTCGCTACCTTGCTGGCCACTCCTATCCTGGTAAGGTACTTCGGGAATCTGGCAGGAATTGCTTCGGGCGGAGCTACTGCCATGGATACGACATTGCCTGTTATCAGTCGCTATTCCGGCAAGGAATACGCCATTATTGCAGTTTTCAGCGGCATAGTCCTTACCATTTTGGTGCCCTTTCTGGTCACTTTTATATTGACGGTGTGAGCAGAAGGTAAAAGAGCGTGGTATCATCAGGATTTTAATGCCTCCGCTGGCGCGATTCAGTACAATAGGATTCCATGTTGGGTCTCGTCCCTCAACCAAACGAAGCCTTAGCTATTGCCTGACATGTTTTTTTAATTTTAACTCTGCCAGCTGATTTTTGATATATTCCTTTTCTTGCTCAAAAGTCATATCCATTATCTCCATGCTAAATTTATCACGGATATCACGCATTTTTTTTACTGAATTCGTCTTATTGGTTGTCGTTTTCATAATTAAAAATTTCTTTTGGTGTCCGTATTTCGATCATTTGATACCCTTCTCTGAAATTTATCGAATTATATCCCCTAATCCGCTCAAGGTTTACGATATGTTTAAAATTCCAGCTTACCAAAACATCTGCTTTGTTTATAGTCGCCAAAGCTATATGCTGGCAGTCAGCACGACTTGTTTTTCCAACCACTTTCTCTAAAATGTATTTTTCAGAAAGTTCTCGTGCTTCATCAGTCCATTCAACTCTTTCAATCAAGTTGTCTGGTAATGATTCAAAGAAATCCTGAATATAATTTGGAGCTCTATATAACTCCAATTCTAAAATCTCTGAAACAATTATCTTAATCCGTTTTTCCAAAATCCTTTCAAAAAAGGGTTTGGTTTCTTTTTCAAACTCCTTATCAAAGTATCCGCCAAAAACAGAAGTGTCAATGTAAATTCGTTTTATCATAGTAGCAAATTTACAAAATTTTCAATCAAGACGCTGTGTCGCTATTCTTAACATGGGCTTTGTATTAATCGGAATAGTTGTTCTGTATCAGCAACATCGGTTAAGCGCATTTTACCATCGGCTGCAAGCATTTTCAAACCGTGACAATCCGTCACGGTTTCATTTCCTTCTTCTTTCAGTCTTTGTTTTAATTTACGCCAATACGCTTGAGGGTCGATGCTTTCAGAAAGAACTCCCACTACATCGACAATCGAAAAGTACCACTTCTCCTGTTCTTCATCCCACGATGACCGGATTTGTTTTTGCTCAAATAACTTGATAGAAGTTTCCTGCGTCATGATGCTACAAATTATTCAAAAGATTACTTTTTTAACTTCATATTTTTAAACCCACTGAATTAGTAGACTTTTAAAGTGGTCGGATTTGACCACTTTAAAAGTCTGTCAATTTTCTTCCTAATCTTCAAACTCCATATTTTCAGGTCCAACAAATTCAACGTCGGCTGGCGCGGATTTCGTGCAACAAGGGTTCATGTTAGGGCTAGTTCCTCAAACACACGAAGCATTAGTTATTATGTGCAGGTGAATAAGTTTACCATATGCTCATGGATTCAAGATGCTCCTTTAACTGCAAATATCTTCCGCTATTTCCAAAACTTTAATTATGTCCGTGTTTTTCGTCTTCTTCTTCATTTCTGTATAAATATTAAATGTTTCACCATTAACAATTTTATTTAATGAATTAGTATCAAATATTGGAGCCATGTGATTTGCGATACAGTCTTTTACTTTCTTTGGATCTTGATTTCTACTACACTCAAGATGGCTCATGTAATAAGATGCTAAAAGATGATCTTTAACATTATTAGTCCAAATGAAAGCTCCTGCATTCCACGCTGCGCAACTTAATAACGCGTCCGTTTGAAGTTGTTTGGCGTTTTTGGGTTTCGTGGCTCTTTCGTCCATATAAGAAATAAGCGTTTTTTTTGCCGCAAACCAATTATGAGAATCTGGCGATACCCCAATCCATTTTCCTTTTATATGATTCATTTGTCCGGTTTGATATTTCAAATGAAATTCTGAAACAAATATATCATTTTGTAAAGCTGAATGTCTGCAGTATAGTTCTCTATAGAATTTAACCTCTTCGATCGCGGATTTATTTGTAGGACCAAAACCAAGCTCCATAATACTTGAAAGTGAGTAAAGGAGAGTAACTTTGTTTTTAAGTAGCTCGAATTCAGTATTTTTATCGTTTTGTCCTTTACAGATATTTGATAAGATATCTGTATCAACTAATAATATTGGATCAGTTGCCAGGTGGTCAAATCGGATAGGCAGTTTTAGATTATCAAACATAGCTCATTGTATTTCAGAAGTTGATTTTTACCCATTGATTAAGACCTGGCCCATTTGCCCATAACAGCGGATGAAACTATATCAAATGTCAGATTGCGAGGCATTTAGCAGTATGTCAGCACGATTAATTGTGCGGGCGAGGCGCTTCAAATATACTTTAAATCCCGCCATTTGTTATAGCCTTGTATTAGCGGCTGCCGTTTGTCTATTCGGAATTTGCCGGGTATTGTCTCTAAATTCATTTATTTTTCTGATGTCATAATTTCCAACTATGTAATTATTACTTTCCCACTAAAAGTCGAATTCACTCCTATAGTTATATTCCCTTTTTCATCATGATTTGAAGAAACTCCAACTTCTTCAAATGTCTTATCATTTCTTAAAAAAGTCTGAACTTGTGGTGAATCGCCTAGTCCGTGTTTCTTTGCTGCAATAAGCAAACTGAAATCATTACTCTCACTGTTTTTATGCCAGTCGGATTCCAGAAAACTAAAAGTATAAGTTGTCGGAATAAATATTGAAATTATAGAACCTAAAGTTCCTAATACTAAACTAATAAAACCCAAAACTGAGGTGTTTTCTGTCCACTTTGTGTTTGGTATTAATAGTATTACTGCAATAACTAAAAATGCAATTGCAAATATTTGTACTTTTCTCTTCTTTGACATGTAGTTCTTGAATTTATCTTGGTTTCAATTTTCTGTAGAGGTTACGGTTGCCGCATCGTTTATACACGCTACAAACATGCGCCTATATGTTTATTTTGTGGCAAAGAGGCAGGTTTGTTGCGTGTTATATGGTCATAAACTTACATAATATTGATTAAACACCAAAAAATTGTGAAGGGCAAACCCCTCGCCGATGCGGAATAAGGATAAAGTAGTGGACGCTGCAATGTTGATTTGCGGCATCTTTTGTTTCGCGATAAATGAGATAATGTCCAATTCAGTTCAAATGCCACTTTATCCTTTATACTTTATCCTTTATCCTTCTTGATTATCCTTTATCCTTTTCTTCAAAAAACGCCTCCACCCCCGGATAATCAAACTCAGCCATCGCCTTATCGAGGGGGAAAAGGAAAAACTTGCACTTCGCGGTAGCACAAACAGTTCCGTCGCTGCCCAGAAGTTTCCCTTCCACAAAGGCCATCCGGCTGTTTTGTTCTACCAATTTTGCCCTGAGCGTAATCTCTCCGTCACTGATCAGCACCGCTTTCCGGTAACTAACCTCCATCGAAGTGGTAACTCCAACGGTTTTGCACAAAGTTTGCACTACCCAGCTGCATAGTTCATCGAGCAAGGCTGCCTGAATTCCCCCATGCAGAACATTTCGGAAACCTTCCGCCCATCTTTGCGGATTCCATTGCGCCGTAACCTCATCGCCATCCAGTGCGAATTTCAATTGCAAACCCTTGTCATTGTTGGGCGAACAACCGAAACAGTTGTAATCTCTCCGGCCCGATGTCAGATAAGGATTGGTTATCTTTTTTGTCATTTTACTATCCTATTATGCAATGTCGTGAGTTAATATCCCCTTTGCGTCCTTCGTGAGAACCTTTGCGCCCTTTGTGGTTAAATTTAAAACCTAACCACAAAGGTAACGAAGGATAACACAAAGGAAACACAAAGTATTTTGTTAATTAAATGACATTTTAATTAAACTAATTCAACTTTAACCACCTCATTCTTTTGAAGATACCATATATCCCCCTCGCTATAGGTATAGCCCATTTTCTTCAAATCGATCAGGTATCCCTTCATCTGGCGAATATCCTTGTCTGATTTTTCGCCGGTCTTGTAATCAATCACAACGACCGAATTGTCCTTCAGCAAAACACGGTCGGGCCGGTGTTTGGATTCACCCACCCGCAATATATCCCGTTCGTTCAGCACCCGCCACTGATCGGAAAACCAATTGGCATAAGGCTCTTTCTGTAACAAATCATCAATTTTAGCGAAGATATCTTTGCCCTCTTCCAAATTAAGCGCCCCGGAAGTAACCATTTGACCTACAGCATCCCCTACATCTTTTCTTGTCTTAATTCTTTCGAAAATCTGATGCATGAGTGTACCCTTGTTGATCCTTTCTGCCTGCCTATTCCCGGTCAATTGGAAATAATCTTTGCTGTGCAGCCTTATTTTCATCCTATTGCTGCTCGAACTGAGCAGAAGCGGTTCGTTTGGCCTGATGTTCACGGCAGATAACTCCTGTTCACGGGTGGTTTCCAGCGATCCCAATTCAAAAATTTTACCCTCCGAATCCCAGAATTTACCAAAATCGCTGTACCTTTCATGATCAATGCTATCCAAAAGAGCAGGATGTTCGATCAGGGTTTGCACCAATTCGGCAACGTTTCCGGGCTTTTTGATCTCCTCCTTGTAGGGCATGATGATAAACAGGTTATTTATTGCCCGTGTGGCAGCCACATAAAGTAAATTGAGGTTATCCAGGATACTGTACAAAAACTCTTTGTTGTAGTCGTATGAGAAAATTGAATTTTTGAGACTACTTTCACACTTTAGCAACACCATTTTCAGGTTGCTAAAAGGTTCAATCTCCGGAACTGACCAGATATAAGGCAACTTGCGAACGTTCAATCCAACCTCCCAATTGCAGAACGGGATGAAAACGGTCGGGTACTCGAGTCCTTTGGATTGGTGAATGGAGGAGATCCTGATAAAATTCTGAATGTTCGTCAGATTGAGCGTCTTGTTGCCTCCGCTCGCCTCCCACCACTCCAGAAAACCGGCAATTCCGCCGTAATCATCCCTTCCATATTCCAGCACCATATCCAGAAATGCCTGCAAAAACAGCTTTTCCCCAACAATTGACCCAAGTTCGAAATGGTCCACAATGGAAACAGCCAGCTCGTAAAGTGGCAAAGCCAATAGTCCTGTGACAAATTCCGAATTGGGATCTTCATCCAACCATTTTTCGAAAAGTTCGGGAAGCGGCACTCCTGAATCGAATAGGTCATGCAGATCGATCTTCGGCTCATTCCCATCGTGAAGGTCTTCCTGTTTCAATATCCGATAATATCCGTACAGAATCTCAGCCCTTATCTTTTGAGGCTCTTTGCGGGTAAAAAACCGGAAAAAATTAACCACAAACCGTACTACCTGCGACTGCCCGATTTTAAGCGTGTCACTGGTAATAACATCGTACATGCAACCCGGCTGCGGATCGCTTTTTTTCTTTTCCCAAAGCGCCTTGGCGATCATACCGGCTTCAGCGTTTTCCCTTACCAGGATGGTGATCTCCTCAGCTTTTACGCCGGATTTCTGAACCTCCTCCAACTGCCCTATCAGATGAACCAAGGCTTTCTCCCTGAAACCACTTTTATATTTTGCCTCTTCAGCATCGACAAAGGTTATTTTTACATGCCCTTCTGGTTTCCCGGTATGCGAACAAATTTGATATGGATCGCCATATGCCTGAGTTATAACCCCATGCAGTTCAGCAAATTGTTCACCTGCGGTCTCCTCTTCAAACCAACTGTTTAAAAAAGCTGAAGCTCTCCAAAAGAGTGAGTTGTTAAAATCCACAATATTTTTTCTGCTTCGCCAATTCTTGTCAAGAACCTCTTCTTTAACCAATTGGTGACTCAAATCACGAACGAGTTGATTGGCCAGCAAATTCCAGTCCCCGTTTCTCCAGCGATAGATGGATTGCTTGATATCCCCAACAACCAATGATGAATATCCGGAGGCCAGGGCATTCTCCACCAATGGTTTAAAATTTTGCCACTGCTGTACGGAGGTATCCTGAAATTCATCCAGCATAAAATGATGGTAGATCAGGCCCACTTTCTCATAAATGAAAGGTGTATCATTACCCTCGATGATTTTCCCGATCATTCTTCCGGAATCACTTAACAGGACGGTGTTGTTCCCTTTCAAAACCTCTTTGATTTTCAAAGCAATATTTCCCAGAAGGCCAAAAGGATAGATGTTTTTTAATATTGCCTGGGCGCTGTTGATTTTGGGAATTTCTTCCGACAGAGCGTCAACTGCCTCAGTTAACAACCGGTTTAATCCAATATGGTATGCGGCTTCGATCCGATTTTTCGTCTCGGCACTTTCCGTCTTTTTATACCAGTTCTCAGGCCGGTCAATGGCATCCAGAACGGTTTTGGTAGGTTCCTCAAATTTGCCATTTGCCAGTTTGTTGAATATATTGACGAAGCTGTTTTTACTCCCCTTAAATTGATCTATGGTCATACCTGATCTCCCGATCAATTCGATTGCTTCTTGTCCGATCTTCCTTAACCGAATATCTGCCTCCCTGGTCACTTTCTTTATCTCCAGAACATACTGACTCAGATTCTCTTTACTTGCCAATGATTCCACAAATTCATCCCCGTAAACTTTGAATGCCTCTTTTTCGACCTCCTTCCCGAATTTCAAAAGCTCCTTCCTGAAATCCCAGCTTCTGCCCTCCTCCAGATTTTCTTCAAGAAAGAGGATCATCCAGTTCATCAACAGACTGTTCTCTTCAATCTCCTGAAACAGTAGGTCTATTGCCTCTTCCAAAGCCTGTCGGTTGTCAATCTCGGTACGGAAGGAGGCATTCAGCCGGATCTCCCTGGCGAAAGCCCTGATCACCTTTTGAAAGAAGCTGTCAATGGTCATGACCGAAAACCGGGAGTAATCGTGGAGAATCAATTTCAGGATATCTGTTGCTTTCCCACGGATCTTTTGTTCACTGCCAACCTCTTTTAACAGATCCAGATACCTTGAATCGCTGCCATTCGATAGATTGCCCAACTCCTTTAAGATTCGTTCCTTCATCTCGGCGGTTGCTTTGTTGGTAAAGGTAACGGCCAGGATATTCCGGTATGATTTGGGCTGGGCAAACAACATTTTAAGGTATTCCCCAACCAGCAGGAAGGTTTTACCAGATCCCGCTGAAGCCCTGTAAATGTTCAATCCGCTGTTGCTTGCCATTCTTTATGGTTAAACTGATTGTGCTAAAATTAGGTATTAAGATTGAACCTTGTGATACTACATAAGATTTCCAACCATTTTTAATCAATTTATCCTCACAAATTGATTAAATTGGTCTGATGGTAAGGACAGTCAAAAAAACAGCGGGAAGGGTTGCAACATTTTATTTACAGTTGCGTCTTTGGAGTAAAAGAGAGAAATCAGGAACAGTAAAGATGTACATCAACATTCATCAGCCCTTGATCGACAGGTGCCTTCTAAATGACAAAGAGGCTCAATATAGTCTGTACAAGCTGTATTACCGGTCGATGTACAATACTTCGCTGCGAATTGTCAACAGCAGCGATGATGCGGAAGATATCATGCAGGAGTCGTTTCTGACAGCATTTCAAAAGCTTGGTTTCTATAAAGGGGGAGTCAGTTTCGGGATTTGGCTGAAGAGGATCGTTGTGAACCGTTCATTGGATTATTTAAGAAAGCGAAAGGTAGCATTTGAAGAGGTGAGTTCAGACCTTTCAATTTATGATGAAGAACGGGAGGATGAACCGGCTTTCACTGTCGAAGAGGTCAAGAATGCCATCTACCAATTAGCGGATGGCTATCGGACCATACTCTCCCTACTTCTGCTTGAAGGTTATGATCACGAAGAGGTGAGCGAGATTCTGGGGATCAGTAATGTAACCAGTCGAACGCAGTTCTGCCGTGCAAAGCAACAACTCAGGGAATTATTGATCGATAAAAGAGTAAAACAAATGACATTAGAACAATATGGATAAGCTTGATAAATTATTCCAGGATCAACGTGAAGCTTTCGATGAAGAGCCAATGGAAGGTCATTTCCAACGGTTTGAAGAGAAGCTTGAACACTATCACAAGGGTAAAAAACCAATTTTAAGAAGTTGGCCATTTCTTAAGATCGCATCGCTGGTGATCATCGTTCTGCTCTCTGCCAATCTCTTCGTTTATCTCCTTCCGGGCAAAGCCGACAAACAGGTGCAGGGATTGGCCAACAATGAAATGGATGAAACGGCCCGATTCTACACTGTTCGGATAACTAGCGGTCTTTCCCAGCTGCAACAGATGGCTGATCAGGGCATGGGTACTCAACAGGATCTGGCACAAGTAAAAAAGGAGATGGATGAGATGGACAGGTTGCACCAGGATTTGCAGAAAGAGTATAGCAACAATCCAAATGACGAACGGGTGATCAATGCCATGATTGAGTATTATCAAACAAAGCTCGACATCATTAACACGATCAAATCGGATTTAGAAAAGGTAAAATCAATAAAAAATAAAAACAATGAAAACACAAAGCTTTAAATTACTCCTTCTTATTCTACTTTTGGCAAGCTTTCAGCTTCATGCGGAAAGAATCACAAAAAGAATCTACAAAAGCTTTCCTGTCAGTCAGGTCAGCAAACTGGAACTTTCCAACAAATATGGGAATATTCAGATTGACGACAACCGGAAAGACTCGGTGGTAATTGATGTACTTGTTTGGGTAGATGGTTCAGGCAGCCGCGCACAGAAAGTCTTAGACAACATTGAAGTAAACATCAATTCATCCGGAAACAGTGTCTCTGCCTCCACTGAATTCAGAAATGAGTTCAACAATAACAATCAGAATTTCAGCATTGATTACCATGTTTCCGTTCCGGCCGACCGCGACCTGAACGTCTCCCAAAAGTATGGTTCAGTCAACATGAACAACCTGACCGGTAAGGGAATTTTCGACATAAAATATGGTGATTTGCGGGCCAAAAATCTTCTTTCACCTCAACTTTCGATGGATATTGCCTACAGCAAGGCAAACATGGAGGCTACCAAGAACCTCAACCTTACCATCAGGTATTCCAAATTCAATTCTGGTAAAGGTGAAAATCTTACGGTTGATTCAAGATATTCCGGACTGGTTTTAGGTGATTGCAATGATGTTACCCTGGATTCAAAATACGATGACTTCAGATTTAGCACCATCAACAGCCTGACAACCAATTCAATGTATACGGGCTACAAAATTGATAAGCTACTCTCTTCGCTTGTACTTACAAATGGATACGGTGACTTTAGTGTTGGATCAGTTGCTGCAAATTTCAAAAACATCAAGGTTAGCAGTCGCTACGCAAGCATAAAACTTGGAATTGAATCAGGGGCCTCATACAAACTGGATGGAAATGTCAGGTACTGTGACCTGAAGCATCCATCAGGTAAATTGAACCGATCCAGGGAGGATACAAGTTATGAGGTACATGGTACCGTTGGTGAGTCAGAATCTCCCAAATCTACTGTCACCATCGAAAGCAGCTATGGCAATGTCAGTCTGATGCGGTAAACCACTTTCTTCATTGGAGGTTGTCCCAAAAGTGAATATGTTTTTACCACTAAGGACACCAAGGCAAAAAAAACACAAAGGTCTCAAATAGCACATAATCACGTGCATACGATTGTGTCCTTAGTGCGTACTTTGTGCCCTTAGTGGGAAATGAGATTTTTGAGACATCCTCATTTTGAAGGCAAAACGAGACAGGGCTTTAGCCAAATGGGATGCATTGTTTGGCTAAAGCCCTGAAATATTAAATCCCCAAGTCCGTCAGCTAAAGCAGACGGCAATGAAAATGAGAAAATGGAAAGGTCCGCTCCTCAGAATTTGATAAAAGCCAAATAGTATATAACTTCGCACATCGATGTGTGATTTATTAAATGAAGAGGCGAAACATGTTTAGACGATCCACCCTGTTGATATTACTTATGTCCACAATTCTTTTGACCGGACAGAAACCCGTTGCACCCTTAAACATCCAGATAAAGATGAAGGGAATGAGGGATACTACACTCTATTTAGCCAATTATTATGGAGACAAAATACTCAAAGTTGATTCAGTCAGATTGAACCATGAAGGGATAGGTATGCTCGTTCGCAATAAAGCACAAAAAGAGGGAATGTACCTCTTCTACCTCAACGACAAGAACTATTTTGAATTTCTTATTGGGAGTGATCAGCAATTCACCATCGATGCTGATTTCAACAATAGTCAACAAAACAAGTTTATTGGCTCGGATGAGACGGCAGCGTTTCATGAATATCAGCTTTTCCTCGGACGACAAAAAACCAAACAATCGTCACTTCAAAACAGGATAAAACTCCTTCCGGAAAAAAGTGACTCCATGAAAATTCTACAGAAGGAGCTCTCCGAGCTAAACAACACCATGGAGAGTTATTGGAAAGAGAAGTCGGAGAAATACAAAGGGACCTTTTTAGCCGATTTTTTTCTATCCATGATGATCCCAACGGCAGAAGAGCCGAAAATTCCAATTACCGGAAAAAATCCGGATTCACTTCGCTGGGTGAACAATTACAATTTCCAAAAAGAGCACTTCTGGGATAATTTCAATTTTGCCCGGGCAGGATTGATCCGCACTCCTGTCTTTCAGGAAAAACTGGATACCTATTTTAAGAAAATGATCCTGCAAATCCCTGATTCATTAATCAATCCAATGATTCAGGTCATTGAAAAATCGAAAAAGAACAAGGAAGTTTATCATTATATCTTCCTCTATCTGCTCAATGAGTCCAATCAATCCCAAATCATGGGAATGGACAAGGTTTTCGTTGCTTTGTCCGAAAAATATGTATTAAATGACCCGAAAATCTGGCTTGATTCTGGCGTAGTTACCAAAATCAGGGATCGGGTAAATGCAGTCAAACCAAACCTGATTGGGAACATTGCCCCTGAACTAAAGCTTCAGGATTCGGAAGGCAATTTTTATAGTTTGAGACAAATGAACGCACCATATACATTGCTTTATTTCTGGGAGCCGGATTGCAGTCATTGTCAGAAGACAACTCCCCTCCTAAACAAAGATTTGTACCAGGTGTTAAAAAGCAAGGGAGTCGAAATCTTTGCCGTTCTTACCCAGAACAACAAAGAAAAATGGATGAAAGCCATTCAGGAGTACAGGATCCAGGAGTGGACCAACGTGTGGGATCCGCAATATACTTCCAACTTTAGAAGGCTGTACGATGTGACCAGTACTCCTATTATTTATATCCTGGACAAGAACAAGAGAATCATTGCAAAAAGATTGGATGTGGACTCCTCCTTGAAATTTTTAAAGGCGCAACTCGATATCAAATAAAGTTACCCCAAACATCTTACCGGTAAGCAGGGTTGGTGGCTTTTGGCTCTCCATCAAAAGTTAGTTCCACCACATTCATGTACGGATCTGGCGGGGTAGTAGGAAGCCCTTTGAGCCAAACCCTGTCATCCTTTTGTTCAACCCGAACCGGTTGCCCGGTTGTAAGGATTTTTGCAGATATTACACGGCTGCCACACCAGGCAAAAGGCAGTACAGCGCCCGGCCAGCGTTGAATGAAAAGATAGACTTTATTCCCTACCCTGCATTGAAAACCGAGATTTGATGCTACAATTGGCGAGGGTTCTGCCTTGTAAACAGCAACACCATGCTTTTTCATCCAGTTGCCTATCTCCCGGAGAGAGGTTCTCTGACGATCGGGTATATTTCCATCACCATCAGGAGAAACATTCAGCAGAAAATTACCACCCTGTGATACACAAGAGGTCAGCAGCCGGATCAATTCCGCGACAGGTTTGTAATTGTTATCAGTTGGGGCATATCCCCAGGTTCTGTTCATCGTATAGCACGATTCCCAAGGCTGATTATGGGCTGTTACGACATTTTCAGGCGTTACAAAGTCCCCTGCTGTTCCGGCACGGTCGTTAATAATGATTTCCGGCTGAAGTTTCCGCGCCATCCTGATCAAAGCATCAGAGTGCCACACTCCCGTATCTCCCGGGGCCATTCCATCGAACCAAAGGATGTCTACTTTTCCGTAATTGGTAAGAAGTTCCTTTATCTGGTCATGGGCCTGCTTCACGAGTGGTTGTAAAACATCATCGCTTTTGGGATATCCCTGAGGTAAAACCCCCGGCAAATGCCAGTCTGTGAGCGAATAGTAAAATCCCATTCTCATTCCAGCCTTGTGGCAGGCTGCAGCAAATTCGGCCACCAGATCTCTGCCAGGACCCACCTTTACGCTGGTGAAATCAGAGACCTTGCTGTCGTAAAGACAATATCCGTCGTGGTGACGCGTGGTCAAAACAACATATTTCATTCCAGCCTCTTTGGCCATTGCTACCCATTTTGCCGGATCATAGGCCCGTGGTCGAAAGCCCTGTGCTAGTTTTTTGTATTCATCATATGGAATATGCTCCTGGTACATGATCCACTCACCACGGCCCTGGCCAGAATAGACACCCCAATGAATGAACATGCCAAAACGGGCCTCCTTCCACCAATCCATTTTACTTGGGCGTTCCTGACCTGAGCCATTCAGCATCAGTAGCAGAAAAAATAAGACAAAAGAGATTCTGATCTGTTTTCCTGAATAGCAATTATATTTCAATTTATTTCTATGTATTTCCATTCAACCCTTCGGCCCTTTGGCTTCAGGGACCGGTAACATTATAACCATTTCAAACTAAATAAACATTTCAAACTATTCCCATCCCTACTTCACCACCGCGTCCGTTTTGACCTCCCATTGGTCGGTTCTAAACATATTTACGGGCATCCCCTCCTTGTTAAAAAGATTGGGGATAGTAGTATTGCTGAAACCAAACCGGACCGCTACAGGCTCTTTAACAGCCTTGTTCCAGATTACCACTGTATTCCCTTCAATTTTCGCACTGGCAAACAAGAATTTCTGATCGGAACCGGCAATATAAAATTCATTCAGGTCTTTGGTGGTTGCCATCAGTCCATTTTCCACATTATCAAACAAGATTCTCACCCTGTTTTTTTCGATGATCATTCCTTTGTACATAGGGTATTTGTGCATTAATCCTTTGATCCCGTAATTGTCGGCCAAAGCCAGATTAGCCAAACGCTCGGCAACTTCTATTTTTTTAACCGGATGGATGTTGTTCACGTCATCAACCAGATCATGTACGACCACCATTCCGGTTCTGGGAATGGATAGGCAAGCAGTCTGTTGTTCCCTGATCAATGCCCCGACATTGTAATTCCCGTATGAAAAAGGGGCAATCTGGACGAAGTAAAATGGAAAATTATTGCCCCAGGCACTCCTCCAAGCGCCAATCATTTTGGCCATCAATCGGGAATAGGTGTTATAATTTTGGGTATTGCTCTCTCCCTGATACCAGATAGCTCCTGCTATTTTATATTTGGTCAGGGGTGCGATCATGGCCATGTAGTTGGCACCCGGAGTAATTGGCCACCAATCTGCAGGATTCAATTTCAGAGAGGCATCCTTCAAAACAGGATCCTGTTCCACCACCTCTTTCGGAGTCCATACTTCTGCTGGTGTCCCTCCCCAGTTACTATTGATAAGCCCAACCGGGACATTGAGACTGTTTTGAATCTTTTTACCGAAAAAATATCCAATAGCACTGAAGTGAATCATCTGCTCAGGAGTACACACCATCCATTTTGCTTTTATATCTTCCTGTGGAAAATCGGCCGTTGCCTTTGGAACGTAAAAAAATCGTATTTGGGCGTTTGTTGCGTTCGGCGCCTCGTCAAGCGATTGTTTCAATTTCTGATCGCCACTCCACTCCATGTTACTCTGTCCGCTACATACCCACACCTCTCCAATCATGATATCCTCCAAAACAGTCTTATTGTTGATGGTGATTGTATAAGGGCCGCCCGCAGAAGGAGTTTTAATCTTCAAGATCCATTTTGCTCCAGAAGTTCCCTTGGTTACATATTTGGTTGTATCCCACGAACACTTTACCGTTATCATCTCTGCCGGCGAACACCATCCCCATAAATTGACCTCGCTTTTTTGCTGAAGCACCATGTGATTTCCAAGGATAGCAGGAAGCCTAACTTCCGCTGAGGTAACAAGGTTACTAAACACCAGCGCTCCCAAAAGAATTACAAGCAAAAATATTTTCTTCATAGTACTGAATTTTAATTAGTTAATTTCAAGTTACTATTGACTTTGAAAGAACCAATTGGCATAGTCTACCGGTCAATAAGTTGATTTGATTGTGCAAGATACAAATTAACCAAAAAAAACAGAGAATGGAAGGAGAGAAAACTAATCTTGCTTTGGGAAGGCATCGTTGGGATAGAAATAGAATTGGGAGAAGAATGGCCTCCGATGCAACATTAGTACCGATTTTTATGCACCGTAGACCATCCTAATTTAGAGAAACTCCCTGAAGGCAGGTTTAGTCGTTCCTTTGCTTTTACTATTATTGAAAAGAGGAACGAATGACTTTTGAAGTTGCTTCAGATATCCACTTTGACTAAGCCTTCTCTGACATCAGAAGTTAACAATCTTCATAAAGTTGAAGTTTCAAAATAGACTATTAGAAGTCAATTAAAAAATAGCCCATTGGGGTCATTTTTTACAATTACACCATTTTTTCAGTCAATGCTTTTGCAACTACTTGTGCTTTGGAATGCACGTGCAATTTCTCATAAATATTCTTGATATGGTTTCTTACAGTTTGAGTACTAATATACAGTTCTACAGCGATTTGTTCATTTGTAATGCCACTAACAATATAACTGAGAATCTCTTGTTCGCGTTTGGTTAGGATAGTGACGAGCTCCTTTTCCCTTTTATCCGGTTTAAAAAAGGACAATACCTGTTTGGCTACCATTGGAGTCAATGCTGCACCACCCTCGAAAACTTGTTGTATGGCATCCAAGATCTTTTGAGGATTCGTCTTTTTCAGGATATACCCGTCTGCCCCATTTTTAATGGCGGTCATGATATTGTATTCATCCTCGAGAATGGTGAGCATAATGATTTTTGTATCATTCCATCTGTTTTTGAATACCTGGATGGCCTCCAGACCAGTCATTCTGGGAAGGTTTATATCCAACATGACCACATCCGTGGCAACATTGTTTTCTATGGCCTCTTCCACAGAACCAAATGACCACTCTACTTTGTAATCTTGGATAGAAGAGATCAAAAAGGCCAGACTTTTTCTGAATTCTTCATGGTCCTCAACGATTCCAACGGTAATAGACATTGCTGATATTTTTTTCGAAGTAACCATTAAATATTGTGAATGACCATAGCCCCTAGGGGTCATATTTTAATTATAAGTTGAATACAGGTACCTTCCCCGGTTTGGGAAATGACGGAAAGATCAATTTTGGATTCCTCCGCCCTTCGTCGGATGTTGATCAATCCATTACCATGGGAAACATTCTTTTGAAGGTTATTTTCATCAAATCCCAATCCATCATCCATCAGACTTATTGAACAAGTAGATCCTTTCACATCAGCAATGAATGAGACACTTTTGGCCCTGGAGTGACGAATGATGTTGTGGGTCGCCTCTTTCAGTATTAAAAAAGTATCATTTTTGAGCTCATCCGGCATTAATATTATCTCATCAGGAGTATTTATTTCCGCATGGTACTGAATCCCGTTGTCGGTCAATGTTTCATACAAATGACTGTTTACTTTAGCCAACAACCCCTGAAGGGAATCATTTCTGGGGGAAGTCATCCAGATGATATCAGTTATGGATTGCAATGCCGATTGGGTCAGTTCTGCAATTTTTTGCGACAATCTATTAAAATCAGATTGCACCGGATCTTTGATTCTCTTTAGGGTATCCGTGTAAATAGAAATACTTCCAAGCGTGGAAGCCAGATCATCGTGCAAATCCCGGGAAATTTTTTCCCTTATTTTAATCTTTTGCTTGGTAAGTGCAACCAATATCTGCAACCGTTCAGTTATCAGATGCACAATGGCCAACAACAGCAGGACGATAAAAACTGGAAGAACAAATAACCAAAATGAAGAGGTGTAGATAACCAATAAATTTAGGAACGGGAATCCTGTCAGAATGATAACCACAGCTCCTTTTCTAATCCAATTGATACGGCTCCTGACTCTAATATGCCGCCAGTAATAAATTGCGATGAGGAAGAGAACAACTATGGCTTTCATGTATTCTCTTAAAATTTCAGGATTTTTCACCGTTCGAAGAACCATTTGCCCTATACGGTTGACTAGTGCGTTCCAACCTGTTTTTTCACTGACCAATAGAATGCCAGGTTTCAAATCATCAATTCTTACCTCACTTTTTGGATATGGAAATTTTATGATTGCAAAATATTCGATACCGGCCATGATTGGAAATATCGCTTCTTTGGCAGAGATGGAGGCATAGCCGCCTCCCCCGCTGATCTCCTGAAAACTTTCCAGTGTCTCCTTCCTTGTAACCGGATCCTTTGAATAGAGATAAATTTTAGCTCCGATGGCATCACGGTTGGAAAGAACTCCCACAAGTTTCAATTTTAATGTTTGATTGTTTCTGCTTTGATTCATAAACACCTTGCTGCTTCCACCAAGGAAATTGGCAACATAAAGGTCAATATTTCCGTCATTGTCAAAATCACCAACAGCAGAACCCGTCGAATAGCCACTCATGTCAGCTCCAAAATCCGATGTCACATCTTTGAAAAACAGACCACTTACGTTTTTGTAGAGAACATTTGTACCCACATTACTGAGGTAAAGATCCTGGTATCCATCATTATCAAAATCAGCGAAAACGCCTCCATTCGACAAGAATATTCGCTTTTCCAGATAATTGTTGGTAACATCCCTGAAATTGCCTTTCCCGTTATTAAGGTAGATTTTATTCTCTTCATTTTTATTGGCAATAAAAAGATCCGGAAACCCGTCGTTGTTAATATCAGCGAACGTAGCGCCATTGCTTTTTACCGGAGGGGCCTTGGCCAAATCGGTCTCCTCAGTAATGTCCCTAAATTTTATCCTGCCATTTTTAGTTTCATTCAAATAAATCCTATTCCTCTCATACCAAAAGGTAACGCACAGATCCGGCAAACCATCTCCGTTAATATCACCAAAGGTTGCGCATGATCCCCCGGAAACCGTTTCCAACCCTGCGCTTAAAGTAACATCTGTAAAATGGCCTGTTCCATCGTTTTTAAACAATTTATTGGATCCATTCTCACTCGTTACATACAGATCTACATTACCATCCAGATCA
The DNA here is from genome assembly GCA_036170635.1 of Prolixibacteraceae bacterium. Classification (GTDB taxonomy): domain Bacteria; phylum Bacteroidota; class Bacteroidia; order Bacteroidales; family Prolixibacteraceae; genus CAINVV01. Next base: position 34,460 of record JAVHPO010000291.1, read on the forward strand.
ACATCAGCAAAGGCAGCGGCTGTCGATCGATTAAAATTATCGCAGGCACGGTTGGGTTGCAATGAGACGTCCCGGAATATTCCGCTGCCATTGTTTATTAGTAATTTATTTCTTGAATTGAGATAGCAAATATAGATATCTTCGTCTCCATCGTTGTCAATATCCGCAACAGTTACACCCAATTTTAATTCTGCATAACTCATTTCACTCTTCGTGTCAAAGGTCCCTTCGGATTTACGAAAGAATCCCTCTTCCCTGAAAAAAATCTCTTTAACAGAATCCGCTCTTGATCTTAACTGATTAATATACAACCTATTGTAATCAGAAATACAAACCGAAAAAATATCAATCTTGTCGTCTCCGTTTAAATCCGCCAGAGCAACGCCGTACTCATTGTCCAAGTCAATGCTGAAATTGGTCAATTTAAATGAGGAAAATCCGGGATTTCCCTGCTCAAACGGAGGTAAATTCTTTCTGCCTGAATACAAAAGAACCCCCTCATCTCCCGCAATCCAAACCTCCTCATTCCCTGCAAATGACAAATCAGAGAGTTGAAATTTTCCCTTGAATGACAGATCATACAACATTCCACCTCTAATTCTTAAGATTTTTGATTGAGACCCTATCAGCCAGATCTCATTTTTGGGAGAGACAAATATTTTTTCGGCATGTCTCAGCTCTTCATTGGTCATGACGCTATTTGAAAGCATCCCATCAAATTCAATAATTTCATTTTGACACAATGCATAACCTTTCTTTTGGTCAACAACCACAAAATCATTTACATATTTATTTTCCAGCAGTGGTTTGTATTTCGTTCCATTGTAGAAAAACAACTTATTCTTACTGGTAAGTATCCAAAAATTATGACTGTTTATACCTATGATCTTTTTGATTATGGCCTTTTCCGGAGCAAGTTCAATTTTTTTAAACTCCCCTTTTTCATAAATAGCCACTTCCGAAGAGCTACATAAAAAAGCGATATTCTCCTTCGAGACAGAGAAGGCAAAAATTGTAACGCCAAAAGGACCAACTATGCTTTCGGTATTGTCGTCAACAGAATGATAAACCATAGATGTACTATTTTCAAGATTGATGGTGTACCAAAAATCCCTGACTGAATTAGCAGTAAAATGTGAGATGAAGTGTAACGAAGGATTGTCGGCCTTTATCCATTCAACCCCATCATTGAACTTATAAGTTTTGTCAGCAAGGAAGTAGCCCTCATCCTCTTTCAGCATGACGATTTGTCTGATATCTGATTTCGTCCCTGAATTAATCCTAACAAATGACTGTGCATTGGTTGAGATATGCACAAATGCAACCAAAAGGCAAACCAAAAATTTCATTTGATTGCAACCTATGTATTTATCAATGTGTAAAACAGGCATTCCAGTTTTCCGTCAGTTTGTTGGTTTATTACAAAGATGGACAAATTCCCATTAACATAAAACAAATGTGAATGGGAATCTAAAATGATAACTTGTTCCAATTCTAAAACAATACTGGAGTATATTTGTTTTGTGGATGTATGAGATGGTTCCATTTTTATACTTGATGTTGTTTGTGAAGGGAGCTGATGTAAATTATAGCTAATGGAAAGAGCATGAATGAACTACTGTTAAACCTAATTGACAAGCATTTTGGCGCCTTGGACAATTTACCCGATCATCTCAGGGGATTTATTGATGAGATCAACGACCTCTGCAAAAATTACGAGGTCGAAACCCTGTTACCACAAAATTCCGCCGAAGGGTGTGATATGGCAGAGGAGGCATTAGACAACGAGAAATACCTGATGAATGCCTTGATGAACAACATCCCTGACCATATCTACTTTAAAGATTTGAAGAGTCGGTTTATTCGAATCAACCGGGCTCATGCCCTTTCATTCGGACTAAGTGATCCTATACAAGCCATTGGCAAGTCAGACTTTGATTTTTTTACAGATGAACACGCGAAACAGGCTTTTGAAGACGAACAGAGAATCATTCAAACGGGAGAGCAGATAAGCCTGGAAGAGAAGGAGACCAGGAGTGACCGTCCGGATACATGGGCATCAACTACCAAAATTCCTTTGCGCGACAAAAGCGGGATGATCATTGGCACTTTCGGTATCTCAAAGGATATTACCAAACGAAAGTTGGCCGAAGAGGCGCTTCAGAATGAACGGGCACTTTTCAGAACCATCATCGACCTGATTCCTGATGCTGTTTATGTAAAAGACACAGAAGGGCGAAAGATTTTAGCAAATCCAAAGGAGGTTCAATTTGCAGGTAAAAAGACGGAAGATGAGGTCATAGGTCAAACCGATTTTAACCTTTACCCTGAAGAAGACGCGACTCATTCCCTGAAAGAAGATAGAATAGTCATTCAATCTGAAAATCCAATTTTGAATGTTGAAGGACAATTGTTTGATCA
>JAVHPO010000292.1:0-2200 GCA_036170635.1 Prolixibacteraceae bacterium
AATACCCACATAATCATTGTCGGTTGGTAGGGATATTACCACATGAGTATTTCAGTTCAATTTTATTTCGGTTATATTTGATCAAAAAAGAATTGACCATCAACAAAACTATTTTGGGAATCGATCCCGGAACAAACATCATGGGGTATGGTGTTATTCGGGTGGATGACAACAAAGTGAACATTGTAGCCATCGGGGTCGTGAAAACATCCGGATTCACCGGACACTATGAAAAACTTAGCCACATTTTTAACCGTACACTTTACCTCGTTGATGAATACAAGCCGGACGAAACCGCATTGGAGGCTCCATTTTTTGGGAAAAATATTCAGTCCATGCTGAAACTCGGACGCGCACAGGGTGTTGCGATGGCTGCCTCACTCTATCGCGGAGTTCCGATCTTCGAATATGCACCGCTCAGGATCAAACAGGCCATCACTGGTAGCGGCGCCTCCTCCAAAGAGCAGGTTGCCTATTTCCTCAAACAGATGTTCGGAATGACCATCATGCCTTCCGACCTGGATGCGACTGACGGACTGGCTGCCGCAGTATGCCACTACCTCCAGATGAAAAATCCGGTATCAGAAAAGGGGGCCAAAAACTGGGAGGATTTTGTGCGCAAGAATCCCGGCCGGGTGAAGTGAAGGCCGGACTTGGAGACTATGGGACTGGGGGACGAGGAGACTGGGAGATCCAGAATGATGAGGACACATTGAGAAGGTGAGATTGGAATGAGGGAGATCTTTCAAAGCAACGATCTCCCAGTCCCTTAGTCTCTTAGTCCCCCAGTCTTTAATCTGTAGAAGTTAAGGTTGATCTAATGCTTTTATACCGCTTCGGCTATCAACTTCGCGGTAGCGGCAAACTCCTCAGAACTGAATTGCTTTTTGGGTTGGGAAAAATCAATATCCCTTTCACTGTTCAAAGGCACAAGATGGATATGTGCATGAGGAACTTCCAAACCAAGAACGGCAACCCCTACCCTTTTGCAGGGGATCACCTTCCCAATGCCCAAAGCAACCTTACGGGCAAAATTCATTAATCCGGAGTAGGTCTCGGTATCCAAGTCAAAAAGATAATCCACCTCCCTTTTAGGAATAACCAAAACATGCCCCTTCTTCAGTGGAAAAATGTCTAAAAAAGCAAGATAATCATCATCCTCCGCAACTTTGTAAGACGGAATCTCCCCAGCTACAATTTTGGAAAAGATAGATGACATTGAGTTATGAGTTATGAGTTATGAGTTATGAGATTTTAGTTGCTGAGTTCAATGTTGATAATTTCGAATGGGATGACACCTGACGGCACCTGGATATCCACCACATCACCGACCTTTTTCCCCAGCAGACCCTTAGCAATGGGAGTGCTTACGCTGATCTTGGCCAGTTTTAGATCTGACTCGTGATCAGAAACAATTGTATAGGCCATCACCGCATTGTTTTTTACATTTTTGATGGTCACCTTGTTCATGATCTGCACAACATCTGTATCAATCTTGGACTGATCAATTATTCTGGCATTCGCTATCTGATCCTGCAGGACGGCAATTTTGGCCTCGAGCATACCTTGCGCATCCTTGGCAGCATCATACTCGGCATTCTCCGAGATATCTCCCTTTTCGATGGCTTCCCCGATTAGTTTTGATATGGCCGGCCTTTCGAAATTGAGCTTCCTGTCAAGATCTGCCTTTAGCTTCTTCAACCCTTCTGCAGAGATATAAGTAATTTTGGTCATTCTTCTGATCTATTTTCTGATATTATACATAAAAAAACAGAAGAACTCCAAACCTCGGAGCTCTTCCACCATTCGATATATGACAAATGTAGAAAATATTCTTTTTTAATGTACAAATGCCAGCGCAATTTTTTTTCGTCTCCTAAAAATTATTTTAGGTATTAATCCATCCGATGGAGCCAATTTTGAGCAACTGTTTGGAAGGAGACTCGTTTCATTTGATAATATTTTGTTTTTTAAAGGCCAAATGGAACTCGCCGATAATCATTCTCCTGTGTGCCAAAAGATTTTCCATGGCTCGTTTCGCCCTTTTTTATTATTTTTGTTGCATGAATAAAAACTTCAAGATCGCAAAGATACTGAGTGCCAGAATCCTTTCATTCTCGCTTCTTGTATCTTTGGTTATTGGCTTTCCAGGTTGTTCCGACAACCAGAACAACTTTGTACCTTATGCGAAAGTCGACAA
>JAVHPO010000293.1:0-2199 GCA_036170635.1 Prolixibacteraceae bacterium
TCCTCACGCAAACCCCCTACCTGATGACCTACAGCGTGACGGCCAAAAAGTTCGACGTGCGCACCATCCCCGAAAGCTGGATCTTCCTGCAGGATGTGCCCAATGTGCCCTTTGGCTCGCATTTTGCCGGCTCCGAGGTGATCCTCAATCTCCTTTCCGAAAACACCCCGGCCGTTATCATCGAAAACGATTCGGTACTTGTAACGGGCGACAAACTCCTCGGCACCTTCGACCGCCTCGAAGTGGCAGAGTTCAGCGCCAAATCACTGATCATGTCCAACTCCCTGGGAAGTTTGAATCCAATCAACGATGAGCAGGTTGAAGAGTTGAGGAAGGTGTTTTTGCTGAAATAAAAGTTGTCTGAAGCAGAATTGGCCAGAATTAGAAAGTCTGAATCAGAATTGGCCAGAATTTACAGAATGACAGAATTAGCAAGGTAACTGAATTAGCAAGGTAATTGAATTAGGAAGATAACAGAATTTGAAAGGCATCTTCGATATACAACTGCCAGTGCTGTAGGCACGACCGATTTTGTAACCCCGGGTTTCAACCCGGGGCAGACAAAGCACCGATAAAGTGAAGTGCGTTTCCAGGGAAATTCCATATATTTGTGATATGAAACTAGAAGCCAATAAAATAGAGACAATCAAGAGTTATTTTGAAACCCGCCCGGTCTTAAAAGCCTATTTATTTGGCTCTTATGCCCGTAATGAGGCAGGTTTTCAGAGTGACATTGATTTGCTCGTTGATTTGGATTACTCTCAAAAGATTGGTTTACAGTTTATCCAAATGAAAATTGACCTTGAAAAACTTTTAAATACCAAAGTCGATTTAGTTTCTTCCAACGGTTTATCACCTTATATTAAGCCTATCGTTGATCATGAAAAACTGCTTATCTATGCGAGGTAAACTTGGTGACAAAGCTAGATTGCAGCACGTCTATGATTCAATCCTGGAAATAGAGTCCTATCTTATCAACATTGATTTTGAAGGATTTATGAAGAATTCGATGATGCGATTTGCATGCATTAAACACATGGAGATAATTGGTGAAGCGAGTAACCACATATCAGAAGAAACTAAATCCAAATTCTCGAAAATTGAATGGTCTCAAATTGTTGGCATGAGGAATGTTTTTGTTCACGAGTATTTTGGTGTTGACCCTAGCCTGGTTTGGCAGATTATAAAAAATGACCTGCCTGACTTAAAAAATAAGGTAAAAGAGATTTTAGTATCCATAGAATAGCAAAGCCCCTGCTGCTACCCACATTGAGCATTATACAGGATTAAAGAATTAACAGAATTTCAAGACACAGATAGGCGGAGTTTTACTGCTTCAAATTCTTTGTATCCCAGTGCCATCGGCACGACCGATTTTGTAACCCCGGGTTTCAACCCGGGGCAGACAAAGCACCGATAAAGTGAAGTGCCGTAGGTATGATCGCGTCTCTGCGGCCACATATCCAGCTAATCCGAATCTCTGATACCATTTAGCCACTGGAATCGAAATCCCCTGCTGGTGCGATTTGCAATCTGCAACCTTAAACTGTCGATCCCTAATCCTTTCCAAAGCCGATGCGCCAAGTTCTAAAAAATTGTTAACCAGACCATTGATTTTATACATAATTATTTTTTACTTTTACCCTAGATACGAACCTAAACTGCGTTTATACACCCCACATTGGCTGAATAGGTATAGGTTTGTTGCACATATAAGGTAGCTGCTATTTTGTGAGACCCATTAAACATTAAACATCAAAAACGACAATGAAAAGAAACATATATGTATTGACAATTTTAACGGCACTTATATTTCATTCTTGTGGTCTTAAAACTGCAAAAGAAGTTGGACTACATTTTTCAACAGAAAAATCAAAACTGCCTGACACACTGAATTGGAAGAAAATAGGTTTTGCCAAAGAATTGATTAATCAAAAAGAAATGGTTGTAATTATTAGTGGTGGAAGCAATCCAATTCCATTAGACAAATGGGACGACTTTAAACCCTCATTTCCTTACAAAAAAAACATTGACCGTCATTTACTTTTTCAACAAACGGCATTTTATCGTTCCCCAAATACTAATATAAATTGTAGAGATGCTGACTGCGTAAAACAACGTGAATATAAAAATTATACCTGGGTGGAATTGGCAAAACCTATTTGTGTAGATTATGTAGGTGGTAAAACCGATATCCTC
>JAVHPO010000294.1:0-11311 GCA_036170635.1 Prolixibacteraceae bacterium
TACCTACTGCAGCCACTGCATTGCTACCAACCCTGCCCAACCACAACATGTCGGTCAGGTTGTAAGCCATCTGCACAAATGAGGTACCCAGGATAGGTACAGTCAAACGAATGATCTGACTGGTAATGGGTCCTTCTGTGAGATTTTTTACTTTCAAGTGACTAAAGTGAACTAAAGTGACTAAAGTGAACTAAAGTACTTGGAAACTTGATCACCAAAGTTCGGAGCCCCTAACTTTAGTCACTTTATTTCACTTTAGTCACTCTAGTCACTTCTCCCAGCGAAAGTATATCGAAAAAAGCTATTTTTACTATCTGAAACGCAAAAATGTAATTTGTACCTTATGCTCGTCAGGCTTTATGATGATAATCCAAATCAGAAGGAGATTGATAAAATAGTGGAATTGTTGAGAGATGGTGCAGTCATTATCTTTCCAACTGATACCATCTATGGCATTGGTTGCGATATCACAAAATCCAAAGCTGTGGAGCGGGTTGCACGAATAAAAGGTGTCAGACCGGAAAAAGCGGACTTCTCCTTTATCTTATATGACCTAAGCCAGATTTCAGATTATTGCCGACCCTTTTCCAATTCCATTTTCAAGCTTTTGAAAAAAAACCTTCCCGGCCCGTTTACCTTTTTACTACAAGCCAATTCCAATGTCCCCAAACTTTTCAAAAATTCGAAGAAGAACATTGGCATCAGGATTCCTGATAACAACATTATCCGGACCATTGTAAAAGAGCTTGGAAACCCAGTTTTATCCACATCGGTTCACCACGAAGATGTTGTTTTGGAATATATTACAGACCCTGAGCTCATTGAAGAAAACTATGGTCACCTGGTCGACCTGGTCATCGATGGAGGATACGGCGACAATCACCCTTCTACCATTGTCGATTGCACATCGGGCGATGCTGAAATAATCAGACAAGGGAAAGGTATTTTGCTTGATTAGCGAATTTATTCGGCCCCAATATCTCCGGCAACAATATATTCACGCTATTCTTTTCCATTGTTGAAATACTGACAAATAAACCGGTTTTTGTTTTCAAACGGGAGAGATCGAATATGAAGTCGCACAGAACTGGTCACATTGAAAGAAGTGGCTGGAAAATGAGCTTTTACCTCCTTTTCAACCTCATCCGATGCTTGATAAAGTATGATCCTGCAAGACGGGAAGTCAATATCAATTCCGGATTTGATCTTACCAATCCAAACCAGATCTGCAATTAGCCCTTTGGAGGTACTTTTCTGAGCAGTTGATTCAATGGGCTGAATTGCGATCCTTGCACCTTTATAAAACACCATATTTCCTATGACGCACAGATTTCCATCCGAAATTCGCAGAGAATCCGAAAGTTGAAGCATATCTGTTTTTCTGATTCCTCTCTCGCCAAGAAAAGGCTTCAAAACATATCCTATCTTTTCATTTGCCTTTTCGCACCGGTCATAGAGTACCACTGCCCTTTCCCCTTTTGTCACGACCATGGCACGGGTACCCGGAATGTTCAGAAAGATGATTTCAGAGCTTGTCAGCTTCCTGTAGGTCGACAGGGCACCTGTAATGGCCAGCATAATTGCCAGCAAACAGATATTGCGTAAACTTCTGAATTGCTGCATCTTAAAATATTTATAAAACATCCACCCCATCATAAGAACAATGATTACCTGAAAATAAGATGGATAAATTCCCTTAATGACCGCATGTGGTAGTCCTTCTACAATATTTACAGAAAACAGTACCAAACGGACAGACCAATCCAGAACAAAAGCGAAAATCGAAGTTAAAAATCCTGAAATCAATGAGAGAAAAACCACCGCAAATGAGAGGTACAGAATGAGTGTTACCAAAGGTATCACAGCCAGATTGGCCAGCCAGAAATAGACCGGAAACTGATGAAAATACTGAAGAGTGAACGGCAGGGTGCCAATCTGTGCAGCAAATGTAACAGATAGCAGTAACCATATTTTGTCCAGAAAATGGCTTTTAAAATAGAGACGCTTGTACAACAATGGTTGAATCACCACAATCGATAAGACTGCTGCATAGGAGAGCTGAAACCCAATATCTGTAATGATTGCGGGATCCCAAAGAATCAAAAAAAAAGCAGAAACCGCCAGTGAATTGAAGATATTGGCATTTCTGTGGAATGCATTGCCAATGACCACAAATGTAAACATGACTGCGGCCCTCAGGATGGAGGCAGACATCCCGGTTACCAGGGCATAACTCCAAATTCCAATCAGCACCGCCAAAGTATGAAATAGAAATCCCAGCTTCCAGCGCTTTAGAAATCGTAAAAAAAAATCAAGAATGATGAAGATTAATCCAACATTCATCCCTGAAACTGCAAGGACATGGATAACACCCGTGTTGGTAAAGCTCTGCACCGTCTCCTTGTCTACATCATCCCTCGCTCCAAATGAAATAGATGAAATCAATGGGACTCGATCTTCCTGAATACCTGATTTGTAAAGAATTCCAATCAATTTCTGCCTAAAAACCAGAGCATGACGGGAGATATTCATCAGGCTGCAACCTTTCAAAAGATTGTATTGCCCCTCCCGCAAGAAGATCCGATGACCAATTCCCCTATCATTCAAATAACTCCGATAGTCAAATTCATATGGATTTCCATCGTTTTCGATCAATTCAGGCAATCCGTTCATGCTGAGAACATCACCGGGTTTTGCGTTTTTTACTGCCGGTGATTTTGGAAGGTAAGTCAGAATTTTTAGCTCTGAATTGATCATTTGACAAACAACCTGATAGGTTTTTGCCTTTTCAATAGGATAGGTATCGAGTACCACAAAATAGTGCTGATTATGAAGTGTTGGGAAGAGAATTTCTTTCTCCTGTGCACGGGCAATTCCGATAAAAAGGATGGAAAGAAATAAAATGACCGCCCAAATGGGCTGGAACAAAAAAGCTATATCTTTTAATATCAATAAGGTAACTACGCCAAGAAAAAGAAGTACAATAAAAAACAAGGCAGGTAAATGAAGTCCGCTTTTTTCAAGGCAAACGCCCAGACAAAGCGGAAGAAGTAATCGTGAAAAGGGAGCTGAAGTGAATTGAAAACCTGAATTTACCATGTGAATCGGGAATTCACATCAAGTTACGGCATTCGGGCGAGAAAAGGAAAAATTAAGGTCAAAAAGATAAACCAGATACAGGAAAAGAATAAATTATATCCCGAACCTTAGATTTTAGGAACTTTCACCCGATAGGAGGCGTTTGTTATTCCTTTGGAAATTTCAGTCAAACGACGCTTGAGCAACCTCTTTCTCAAAGGAGAGCAATGATCTGTAAACATCACGCCATCCAGATGATCATATTCGTGCTGCAGAACCCTTGCTGTGTAACCGGTATACTCCTCATCGTGCTGAATTCCATCGGGATCGAGGTATTGAATTCGGATGTAATTCTTACGGTAAACCTCTTCATGGATTCCGGGAATACTCAAACATCCCTCTTCCATCAGCTCCTCTTCGCCGCTCCGTTCAATTATTCTAGCGTTGATAAAGGCCTTTCGGAACCCGGCAAGTGAGGGTTCATCCTTTTCCAGAGGTGATAAATCAACCACAAAAATACGAATAGACAAGCCTACCTGAGGCGCGGCAAGACCAACTCCCTCAGCATTGTACATTGATTCAAACATGTTTTCGATCAGTTCGGACAAACCTTCGTACTTCATGTCAATATTTTCGGCTACCTTTCTCAGAACAGGATCACCATACAATGTGATTGGCAATATCATAGTCAAATATATTTTTTTTCAAGGTACGATTGTAGAAGAATGGTTGCACTAACCCCATCGATGGTACCTTTGTTCTGACGCTGGCTTTTCCTTAATCCGGCATCAATCATCGATTGAAACGCCATTTTCGAGCTAAATCTTTCATCAACCAATCTGATCTCTTTCTCATATTTCTGCCGAAATTTTTGCACAAAAGGATTGATGAACCGCAAAGCCTCAGATGGCTGGTTATTCAACTGCACGGGATAACCCACCAGAACCAGGTCAACCACCTCTTTCGAAAAATATTCGTCCAGAAATTTCCAGATAAGATCAGCATCTACAGTATCCAGTCGGGTCGCAATCAACTGCAAAGTATCAGTCACTGCCACTCCTACCCTCTTTTTGCCGTAATCGATGGCCATGATCCTTCCCATACCTTCTACCATTTTGACGTCAAAGATAATGGTTTCAAAAATCTTAAAAAAATGAGCGGCACAATTGTAATGGATGATGATAAGTTAATACAAATTAAGAAACACTTAACACACAGAAACGTTTCTAGTGTAAAATGTTTCCTTTATTTGTACTCAAAATTAAACTGATTTTGGAGTCATGGATAACGACGGTGTACAAAAAGAGCGATTTCAGGAATGGGTTGGACCGATTAAAAAACTCTTCTACGCATATGGTTTGAAAAACCTGAGCATGGACGACTTGAGTCGTAGTTTAGGCATTTCAAAAAAGACACTCTATACCTATGTAAAGAACAAAGAGGATCTGGTCGAGAAAATCTTCCTTCATGAGGAGTCAATAGTATTTAATAAAAGTGAAAATATTGACGGAATCTCCATCAATGCAATAGAAAAATTATTAAGAATCAGTCAGTTGGTGTACGGTGAATTGAAGCACATCAACCCAATGATTCAATTCGAGATGAAAAAATATTACCCTGCTATTTTTGAAGCATACATCGAGAAAAAGCGAATTTTCGTGTTTGAGGGGATGAAAATCAATATGCAGCAGGGGATCGCTGAAAAACTTTACAGGGATGACATTAACATTGATCTGGTTGCTACAATATACCTGAACAGCTTCATAGAACTTCATAATTCAGATGTCTGTAAAATATTGGATGTAAACTTTCTTAAGATTTTTGAAGTGATGTTTGAAAATCATATCAGAGGCATCTCTACCCCTGACGGTATTGCTTACTTTGAGTCAAGAAAAAACGAAATTCTGGAATATATTAACACAAATAAAAAATAACAACTATGTCCTTTCCTTTCCGTTATCTTCTTTTGATAACCTTTATTTCATTAATCCTTGGCTCTGGAAAAGCCGAAGCCCAGGATTCCTTGCGTCTCTCTCTACAGGAGGCCCGACGTCTGGCGTTCGAAAACAACACCAACATCCGAAATTCTACTTTGGATATGGAGATCGCCAGAAAGAAAATCTGGGAAACAACAGCCATTGGATTGCCTCATATCGATTCAAAAGCCGCTTATCAATTTCTTCCAAATGTTCCCACTTTGCCTCCGGGTACCATGGGACCCGGTACACCGGCAGTCGAACTTGGCGTTAAGAACAATGCAACTTTCGATGTAACTGCTTCCCAGCTTATTTTCAACGGATCTTATCTGGTTGGATTAAAAGCCATGAAGACCCTCTACCAGCAATCGAATGAGAGTACCGAAAAAATAGTACAGGATGTCAATGAATCAGTCATTAATACCTATTATATGATTCTCGTTGGTGAAGAGAGCCTTAAAAATCTTCAGAAGAATCTTGATAACGTGAAAAAAACGGCATATGAAATAACTGAAATGAACAAACAGGGTTTTGTAGAAAAAACCGATGTCGATCAACTTGAACTTACAGCCAATAACCTGAAGAATGCCATGAATCAGGTAAAGGGAAATCTGGATGTAGCCAACAGACTCCTTAAAATTATCCTGGGTGTGGATGTAAACAAAAACGTGGTTTTGACCGAATCCCTTACTGCCGGGCAGACTCTTCCGATAGCTGTAAACTCACTGGTCAAAGAAACTTTTAACATCGATAAAAATATTGATTACCGGATCATTAAAACGGCCACTACCCTTTCAAAACTCGAATACCAAAATGCCATAGCAGCCTATATGCCAGTAATCTCAGGGTTCTATAGCCACACAGAAAAAGTTAACAAACCCGCGTTTGATTTTACGGTTAAAGATGTATTAGGAATTAATTTAAGTCTACCGATTTTCAGCAGCGGACAAAGAATGGCCGTCGTCTCCCAGAAAAAACTGGCTATCAGCAAAATGGATAACACCAAACAGTTCGTGTACAACAACCTCATGATGCAGGCAGATCAGTTTCAGACAGATTTAAAGCTTAAATATGAGAAGTATGAAATTCAAGAGAAGAGCCTGGCACTTTCCGACGAAATATACCAGCGTACCCTCGAAAAGTATAAAAATGGTGTTTCATCCAGTATGGATCTGACAACTACCCAAAATCAATATCTGACAGGTCTTTCCAGTTATTATCAGAGTATTTATGATCTGGTAATTGCAAAAACCAAACTGGAAAAGTTGTACAACATTAATCAGGAAATCAATAAATAACAAAAATATGAAAAACACATTGTTTACCCTGGCCATCCTTGCCACACTTGTCTCCTGCAACCAAAGCAATGACAAAAAAGGAGAATTGGAAAAATTAAAAACTGATCGTGAAATTCTGAATACCAAAATTTCAAAACTCGAAGCTGAAATCAATCCAAACCAGCAAAAAGCTGAAAAGGCTATTCAGGTAAAGGCTTCAAAACTTGAGACGACACAATTTAATCACTTTGTTGAAATTCAGGGGGTTGTTGATGGTGATCAGAACGTTTCGGTTAGTCCGCAAATTGGCGGAGTCGTAACCAACGTTTATGTCAGAGAAGGTTCGGTTGTGAAAAAAGGTCAGATCATGGCAACGCTTGATGCCGAAGTACTCAAACAATCGGTCGAAGAGGTCAAAACCCAACTTGACATGGCCAATATCATCTATGAGAAACAGAAAAATCTTTGGGACAAGAAAATTGGCAGTGAAGTTCAGTTTCTTCAGGCAAAAGCAAGCAAAGAGTCGCTTGAAAGAAGAATCAAAACCCTGCAGGAACAAATCTCAATGGCCAATGTCGTCTCTCCTATCAATGGGTCTGTCGAAAGTGTTCCTTTGAAAGTAGGACAAATGGCATCTCCCGGAGTACCTACTTCTGTTATTAGGGTCATCAACATGTCATCTGCCAAAGTAACGGCTGAAGTTTCCGAAAATTTTGCCTCAAGGATTAAAAATGGCAACCAGGCTTTCATTCGTTTCCCGGATTTTGGAAAAGAGATTGAATCGAAACTGAGCTTTACCAGTCGCTTCATTGATCCTTCCAACCGCACCTTCAAAATCGAATGCCGGTTTTCAACCAAAGAGTTCGAGTTGAGGGCCAACATGATTGCCTATGTAAAAATAAAAGATTACACCAGCGAGGCAGCATTGGTTCTCCCGGTAAACATCGTTCAGAGCAATCAGTCGGGAAAATTTGTTTACCTCGCCGTGAAACAGGGAGATAAATTTTCTGCAGTTCGCAAAATGGTAACAACAGGAATGGATTACAATGGTCAGACAGAAATTACTTCAGGGCTTACTGCGGGTGATCAGGTTATTACTGCCGGGTACCAGAACCTGAAAGAGGGCGAAGCTGTCATTTTCTAATCGACAAATAAAAAAAATATGTCTAAAGATAAATCCTTTATCAAAGAATTTTTTGCAACCAGCTGGGCTGTAGATAATAAAACGAGCGTCTATGTATTGATGACTATTATCTCCATTCTTGGTTTGCTAAATTATTACCAAATCCCGAAGGAGCAGTTTCCGGAGGTCGTAATTCCATACATCATTGTCAACTCTCCGTATCCGGGTACTTCACCCGTAGATATTGAGAACCTGATAACACGTCCTATAGAAAAACAGCTGAAATCTATCGCTGATGTAAAAAAGATCACCAGCAACTCTGTGCAGGACTTCTCCTCCATCGTGGTTGAATTTGATCCAAGTGTAGCTGTTGAATCGGCCAAACAACGCGTTCGGGATGCCGTTGACAAGGCAAAGAGGGATTTGCCAAGCGATCTGCCAGACCAACCCCAGATCATGGATGTGAACCTGGCAGAATTTCCGGTTATGTACATCAACATTTCGGGCAATTACGACCTCGACAAGTTGAAAAAATACGCCGAAATCATTCAGGATAAAGTTGAAGGAGTAAAAGAGATAACGCGTGTAGACATTGTTGGAGCCCTGGAACGTGAGATTCAGATCAATTGTGACATTTTCAAGATGCAGGCTGCACGTGTTACTTTCTCTGACATTGAAGGAGCTGTAGCCCGCGAAAACCTAACCATTTCGGGTGGTACGATTACCATGAACGGAACCAAAAATACGGTCCGTCTTAAAGGTCAGTTTGAAAATGTCCAGGACGTTCGCAACATTGTGGTGCATGCCTCTGGTGGCGCATACATCAAACTGAGTGATCTGGCCGATGTGAGCGATAGTTTCAAAGAACAGGAGAGCTTTTCGCGACTGGATGGAAAAAACGTTATTACCCTGAATGTGATCAAGAAAAGTGGTACCAACCTGCTTGATGCTTCTGATCAGATCAAGGAGATTGTCTCTTCCGTTAAGGGCAAAGAGCTTCCCACTGATCTCACGCTGACCATCTCCGGCGACCAAAGCAGGATGACACGCAACACACTGGAGGAGTTGAACAACACCATCATCATTGGGTTCATTCTGGTTACCTTAGTATTAATGTTCTTCATGGGATTCACCAATGCCTTCTTTGTTGGCCTTTCCGTGCCACTTTCCATGGCCATCGCCTATCTGGTCATTCCTAACATTGGATTTACGATGAACATGATTGTGATGTTTGCTTTCATTTTTGCACTCGGAATCGTGGTGGATGATGCCATTGTAGTCATCGAAAACACCCACCGGATGCATCGAAGACATGGTGATATACGGGTTGCAGCCAAACTTGCTGCCGGCGAGGTATTCCTGCCCATCCTATCCGGCACATTAACAACACTGGCACCCTTCTTTCCATTGGCCTTTTGGCCCGGAATCGTGGGACAGTTCATGCATTACCTTCCTGTCACATTGATCATTACACTATTCGCATCACTCTTCGTAGCCTATATATTCAATCCTGTATTCGCCGTATCTTTTATGGCACATGAATACGATTCAGATGCAAAAGCCGAATGGAAACAAACCAAGAAGATTTTGCTTGGAATGTTTGCCCTGGCTGTCGTCTTCTACCTCTTCAAATCTTTTGGGATAGGCAATTTCATCCTGTTTGCAATCCTGATGGTTTTCCTGTACCACTATGTCATCCAATACTGGATCAAGTCGTTTCAGGAAAAATTCTGGCCAAAAATGATGGCAGGCTACGAAAAACAATTGCGCAGGGTTTTGTATGGCTATCGACCGGTATGGTTGCTTGGAGCAATGATAGTCCTCTTCATTTTCACGATTGTCCTTACCTCAATTGTTAAGCCCAAAGTGCTTTTCTTCCCCGATAGCGATCCCAACAGTATCATGGTATATGTGAAGATGCCAGGTGGAACTGATCAAAATGTAACCGACAGTGTTACGAAAATAGCGGAGCATCGCGTCTATAGTGCTATTGGACAGCATAATCCGGATGTCGAATCTGTGATCTCCAATGTCACGGTTGGTGCCGATGAACAAGGATTTTCATCTGCAGGTAAACCATTCAACAGAGGCAAAATATCCATCAATTTTGTGGAGTACAAATACCGCACCACCGGAATCTCTACGACCAAATATCTCGATAAAATCCGTGAATCAGTCGCCGATATAGCAGGCGCCGAGGTTACCGTGGGCAAGCAAAAAATGGGACCGCCAACAGGACAACCTATCAACATAGAGGTAACGAGCGAAAATATGGAAAACCTGGTTGCGGATGCCTACGCATTCCGAAACTACCTTGATTCACTGAATATCCCGGGCGTGGAAGAGCTGAAAACTGACTTTGAGATTAATTCACCGGAGGTCATGATCAACATCGACCGCGACCGCGCTCAAAGAGCTGGATTATCGACCGGCCAGATTGGTTTGGAACTCAGAACTGCCCTCTTCGGCAAGGAGATTTCGAAATTCAAAAAAGATGAAGATGAATTTCCAATAACGCTAAGGTATTCAAAGTTAACCCGCGAGAATATCAATTCACTGATCAATCTGGATATCACCTACCGGGATATGAACTCCGGTCAGCTTAGAACCATTCCTCTTTCAACGGTTGCCAAAATAGAATATTCGAGTTCCTATGCCGGTATAAAAAGATTGGATCAAAAACGGATCATTACAATCTATTCAAATGTGACGTCTGGTTATTCACCAAATGACATCGTGCCGAAGATCAAGAAACTAGCCAATGATTATCCTTTGCATCAGGGTACATCCATCAAGCTCACGGGAGAGCAGGAAGATCAGAATGAAACTTCAGCTTTCCTTTTGAGAGCAATGATTATAGCATTGGGGCTCATCTTCTTTATTCTGATCACTCAATTTGGTTCTGTCAGTAAATCCATTATCATTCTGAGCGAAGTAATCTTTAGCGTGATCGGTGTTTTACTTGGCGTTATCATCTTCCGCATGGATCTGGTAATCATGATGACCGGTTTGGGTGTTGTTGCTCTTGGCGGTATCGTTGTTCGAAACGGGATATTGATCGTAGAGTTTTGCGATGAGATGAAGAAGAGAGGTATGAAAACAAGAGATGCAATTGTACAAGCCGGAAAAACCAGGATCACTCCTGTTGTTCTTACAGCTTCAGCTACAATTTTGGGTTTGGTGCCTCTTGCGGTGGGTATGAACATTAACTTTGAAACCCTATTCACTTCATTCAATCCACATCTTTACTTTGGTGGCGATAATGTTGCCTTCTGGGGACCTCTCTCCTGGACAATCATATTCGGATTGAGCTTTGCGACATTCCTGACGCTGCTATTCGTTCCGGCACTCTATTACCTTGATTATATCATTAGGATCAAGAATCGCAGAAGAAAAAATCTAAAGAAAATCAAAGCTGCTAATAGCTGATTGATTTTGAAATAGATAGACGAAAACAAAAGGGTTTCCAAATTGGGAACCCTGTTGTTTTTAATGTTGGGTTTCGTTCCTCAACCACACGAAGCCTTAGTTATTATGGCCTGAGGTTATTGTTTCTCAACTATCTCGTCAGGAGTATTTTTTGTAAATCAATGGCTGACATCTTAATCTCTTTTAAACCGCCAGCCCAATCTTGTTTTAATTTGTTTGGTCTTTGAACCACTCTTTTGTTAATCAAGTAATCCAAATAATGATTCAATTCCCCGATTAATCCTGGAGACAATTGGCTAATTTTTGTTTCTATATCTTGTAATGCTCTCATAAAGCAAATATAAAAAATTAAACTTTAAGTGCAATGTCCGTTTCGAGCACTTTTTACCATTGGTCGAATGGCGCCAGAAAATTACCCCGGAAAATTG
>JAVHPO010000295.1:0-33436 GCA_036170635.1 Prolixibacteraceae bacterium
TGATCTTCCGCTTTCTGATCGTGGAAGCTGGTCAACTGACAAGATACTTATACTGATATAGTCACTTTGTGAATCTTAGTGACTTAGTGCCTTTGTGGCAGGAGAAAATCGCCACTAAGGCACCAAGACACTAAGGTTTCACTAAGACAAAAGGAAAATTTTTAACAAAAACAGCAAATTAAGTTCCAATCATATGAAGAAAATAAACAACGAAGGATCATTCTACCTAAATCCCTATTTTGGAGGTGTGATCCTGGGAACCGTGCTCCTGCTCTCGTTTTACATATCGGGACGTGGCCTCGGGGCAAGCGGGGCAGTAAAAAATTCGGTTGCAGCAACTGTGAATGTGGTTGCCCCGCAACATGTCGAGCATTCCGCCTATTACAGCCAGTTTGCAGGCGGCGACAAGAAGCCAATGAGCAATTGGCTGGTTTTCGAAGTTCTCGGTGTTTTGGCCGGCGCCTTCTTATCAGGAATTATCTTCAACCGGTTAAAGATCAAGGTCGAACATTCCCCGAAAATCACGGAACGACGCAGACTACTGTTTGCCCTGGGAGGCGGACTGATCTTTGGTTTCGGTTCCCAGCTTGCCCGTGGTTGCACCAGCGGCGCTGCCTTAAGTGGCATGGCTGTCCTATCGTTGGGCGGATACATTACCATGATCGCCATTTTTGGAACAGCCTTTGGCGCGGCCTGGTTGTTCCGCAAAAACTGGATTTAACCCTTTTAAGCTAAAAATTATGATCGGTCCTATCATTTCATCAGGCATAATTTCTCCCGCGTGGGATAACCTGTTCGCAATTATACTTGGCATGGGTTTTGGTTTTGCCCTTGAATCTTCCGGTTTTTCATCTTCCCGGAAGATTATCGGAACCTTCTTCGGCTACGATTTTGTTGTGGTAAAAGTATTTTTCACGGCAGCCATTTTTGCTTCTCTGGGGCTGCTATATCTCAGCTATCTTGGATTAGTCGACTTTTCGCTTCTCTACATACAGCCTACTTTTTTAGCTTCAGCCATTGTTGGCGGGGTAATCATGGGGGTCGGGTTTGCGATGGCCGGTTTCTGTCCCGGCACCAGCCTTTGCGCCGCTGCGGTAGGCAGAATAGACGGACTTGTCTTTTTCGGAGGGATGTTCATCGGGGTGTTCCTTTTTTCTGAGGCATTTCCACTTTTCGAAAACATGTATTACAGTGGATCGCTGGGATCCAAAATGATTAATTCAGTTTTCGGCATTTCACCCGAGCTCTTTACTTTCATTCTGGTTCTAGCAGCCGTAGGTATGTTTATGGGGGCATCCTGGGTACAAAAGAAAGTGAAGAAGGTTGAGTATTGAGAGTTGAGAGATGAGAGTTGAGAGTGACATAAATTTCTGAATGGGAGTATTTTACAAAAGAAGAAAGAATG
Organism: Prolixibacteraceae bacterium; assembly: GCA_036170635.1. Taxonomy (GTDB): domain Bacteria; phylum Bacteroidota; class Bacteroidia; order Bacteroidales; family Prolixibacteraceae; genus CAINVV01. Next base: position 1,406 of record JAVHPO010000295.1, read on the forward strand.
CTGCGTGATTCAATAAACATAATTTGAAAACAAATGGAACGAAAATATACCATACTTACCATCTTGTTGGTTGTTTTGGCGCTTGGGCTTGTCGTACTGCCCAAAAACAGTGATCGCAAAGAGATTGATCCCAAGGTGCTCTTGAATGGGGTTGTGGAGCGGTCACGTTATCTTTCGGTCGATCAGGTTACCCACCGGATCATCGAGAACGATCCGGCTCTGATGCTGATCGACTTGCGACCGGCAGATCAATTCAAAACTTTTGCCTTACCTGGGGCCATCAACCTGCATCCCGACTCCTTGCTGAGCCAATCCGGCACAGATCTGCTCGGCCAACCCGGAAAGGACAAAGTTCTCTATGGCAATTCCGATCTGATCGCTGAAAAAGCATGGCTGGTCTGCACCCGGTATTCCGTGAACAGGCTCTACATTATGAAAGGGGGAATGAACGAATGGTTCAATACCATCATCAAGGTAAAACCGGCATCTGGAACCCCTTCAACAACCGATCTGGACCTGATTAGTTTCAGAAATGCCGCACGTCAATTCTTCGTTGGAAGTGGTGAAACGACAAATACGCCAACTGTTCCGGTACAAAAAGAGAAAGCACCGGTGATCCGGAAAGCCCCTTCCGCAAGTGCGGGTGGAGGTTGTTAATCGGTAAACCTAGAATCAGATTCATCTTTCCAATCCAAATAAAACACCAAAATATGAACCGTTTTCTGAAAGACAATATTCTTTGGCTCAGTCTGCTTGGCCTGGCACTGATTGTAGTGGTTTCGGCCTATATTTTCAGACCAAAATATCCTAGTTATCAGACAGATATAAATCAATCGCTGAGTTTGATCCTTAACCAATCAAAGCAAGTTTCGGCGAAAGATATTGCAGGCATACAGATCATCGATATCCGCTCTGCCGATCTGTATGCGCAGGGACATACTCAAAATGCAGTGAATATTCCAGCACGTCAGTTGCTCGAAAACGAGTCACTTGAATGGCTCAAAAAAATCGGAGAAAACGGGAAAGAGGCTATTTTGTGCGGTGGCAATGAACTGCAGGCATCAGCCCCCTGGCTTTTGCTGCAACAACTTGGATATAAAAACATTCTCCTCTTCAAAGGAGGCATTTCCAACAGCGGTGAATTGGTGGATACAGAATTGGCCTCTTCTGAGACTACGGTTATTGATATGACAGTCATTCACTCAAATACTGAAGTGGCTCAAACACCCGTTCAATCAGAAATAAAGAAAAAACCTGAAGCTGTTATTCCAGTCCGTAAAGCAGCAACTTCGGGAGGTGGATGCTGATTCAGCGTTATTTCATCAACCTTTTAATACGCTTCTTCTCTTCGCGTGCAATCACAATTGGGATCTTCTCCTCAATCACGTTGCTGGTATCCAATCCAAAGGCTTTAACATCGTTGATGCCCATCCTGCGGATGAAGTTGTGCATGCCCATTGTAAACCTCTTCAGCGGTGGCAATTTGTAGTCGTTGATCAGAACCCTGTCGAGGTTTACAAAAAGGAAGTCGGCCGGAATGGAGTGTCTCTTCAGTGATTTGTAGTGACTCACCATGCTGATTTCGTGGGTTTTCTCCAAATCTTCCAATACCTGTTTGAAGTATACATTGATGCGACGTTCCACTTTAAATCCCAGGTGAAACTCCACCTTTATCACCACACCAGGAACAATGTGGTGCACTGTATACTCAAAAGTATCAGGTGTATCGAGGCTGTCGATGTGCAGGAACCAATAGGTATTCGCCCTTTTCGGGTGTTTGTTGAAGATCGAATACATGATTTTTGCCTCAATCTGATCCAAGGCATTGGCCTTGGTAATATAAACAAGGTTGGTAGCGATTTTGGGGACGTTGTAGTCCATGCTCAGCTCGTAAATCACCTCAGTCTCTTTCTTCAAACTGGTAAATGTGATGAACTTGTTCTTGATCTTTCTACCAAAATACCAGCCGTACATCACAATAAAGAAGAGTGTAGCGAGCAGGATGGTCAACCAACCACCATCTACAAATTTGTGCAGATTGGCATAGAGGAAGGTTGTTTCAATGGTTAGGAATAGAACGAGCAGAATAGACCTTATGAAAATATTTACTTTCCGTTTTGTCAGATAAACCGACAATAGCAGGGTGGTCATAATCATGGTGATGGTGATAGAAAGACCATATGCGGCTTCCATGTTGGAGGATTTCGCAAAATAGACCACCACAAATGAACAGGCAATCCAGAGCAACCAGTTAACAAAAGGAATGTAAACCTGTCCTTTTACCGAAGTGGGATAAAGAACCTTGATCCGCGGCCAAACATTGAGGCTAATCGCTTCACTGATAAGTGTATAAGAACCACTTATCAAGGCCTGACTGGCAATTATCGCAGCCGATGTAGCGATGAGAATACCGGGTATCAAAAACCATGGAGGCATGATTGAGTAGAAAACATTCACATTTTTTGCATCAGCCATGTGGTCAAGCAACCAGGCCCCCTGTCCGAAATAGTTGAGCAGCAACGCTATTTTAACGAAGACCCAGGTGATCCGGATATTTTTTATTCCGCAATGTCCAAGATCGGAATACAATGCTTCTGCCCCGGTAGTTGCAAGGAAAACGGCACCCAACAGGATGATGGCATGGGGATAGGTAGATAGGAATTTGAAGGCATAATAGGGATTCATCGCTGCCATGACACCTATCCCGTGGGTAAGCTGACTGATCCCAAGAACTGCCAAAAGCAGGAACCACAAGAACATAACCGGTCCGAAAACGCGGCCAATCAATCCGGATCCAAACTGCTGGAAAAAGAACAACAACAGGAAAATGGAGAGAACGATCGGGACAACAGGGATATTGGTATACAAAATGTTGAGTCCTTCCACGGCTGACGTGACTGTGATTGCCGGCGTTATCACCCCGTCGGCCAACAAGGCGCTACCTCCAAGCATGGTGATGATGGCAATTAAATTGGTTTTTCGCCGAACCAGCGCAAAAAGGGCGAAAATTCCACCCTCTCCGTGGTTATCAGCCTGAAGGGTGATGATGACATATTTGAAGGTGGTCTGTAGGGTGAGTGTCCAGAAGATACAGGAGAGGGCACCATAAATAAGCATTTCGTTAACAATTCGACCATCTTTCATGATGGCATTCATCACATACAACGGACTGGTACCAATATCTCCGTAAACGATTCCAAGCGTAACAATTAGTCCGGCCAGGGTGACCTTCTTAATACCGGAAGGAGCTTTTTCCATTCACTAAAAAAGTGTTAAAAACTTCAATTTCTGAATACAAGGGGACAAAAGTATATCAAAAGAGACAATATTGTTCCGGTAACCGGAAAATATATCAATTAATTAAAATTAGTTGATGTGTTGATTAGCTGATGTGTCGATTAGGTGATGTGAAGCGGGATATTTTTTTCATCAGCACATCAGCACATCATCTAATCATCACCTCAGTCTTATTCCACTCTCTTCCAGCGAAATCCGCCTCTGTTTGTACAATGCACCAATCGCTTTTTTGAATACCTTTTTACTGATAGAGAAATGGTCGAAAATCAATGCGGCATCACTTTTGTCGGTCAGTGGAAGAAAGCCCCCGGCCTCCTTTAAACGATTCAGGATGTTTTGGGAAACTGCATCTACCTGCTCATATCCAGGCCGATAAAGCGAGAGATCAATTTTCTTATCCTCTCTGACTTTTTTAATGTATGCCTTCAACTGCTGCCCCTTGTTGAGCGGGCCAGGCAATTCGTCATGGTAGAGAATTCCCCGGTGCAGGTGGTTGATGATGGCATTGTAACCAAGGTCACTCTCGCTTTCAACAATAAGTGATACCTCTTCCCCGACCTGGTATTCCGGTAAAACATTGTCCAGAAATTTCTCCAGTTTGGCTGAGGCTGCTATCCTTTGGGAATCCGGATCCAAATAGACGTACACCAGGTATGACCTTCCTGCGACCATGTTCATCTTCTGTTCCCGAAAAGGCACCAGCAGATCTTTCATCAGTCCCCAGTCCAGAAAGGCACCGATATTGTTAACCGCAATTACCCTTAGCATGGCAAATTCGCCAACCTGTGCATAAGGTTTCTCGGTAGTGGCAATAATCCGGTCTTCAGAATCGAGGTAAATGAAAACCTCCAGATCTTCGCCTACTTCACATGCCTCAGGTACATACCTGGCCGGAAGAAGAATCTCTCCTTTCTCAGCTCCGTCCAAATAGACTCCAAAATCAACAAATTTGACAACCTTGAGGGTGTTGTACCTTCCAGTTTGAATCATGGGTTTTTACTATTAGCTGTTCAATTTTTGCTCTGTGAATGCCCTTCCTGCGCGGAAAGCGATCAAATTTACCGCTACGATTTCAACCCCTTTTCTCGCAAAAAAATCACGGATGGCCTGTTCCAGACTTTGAAACGGGAGTTCGATAAAGGGAGAGGCAGCACCCAGCATCACCATGTTGGACGATTTGACATTGCCCCATGTTTTGGCAACATTTTCAGCGTCGATGGCCACGACCCTTGGCAAATTTCCAATATGTGTTAACAGCTCATCGGTATCAGGGTAATCGGGAATATTGATAAACGGGGTGGTGCTGGTTATCACGTAGCCGTCGGCAGAGAGATAATTCAGGTATCTCAAAGCTTCAAGCGGCTCCACCGATAGGATTAACTGCGCTTCACCCGATGGGATCAAATCCGAAAAAATGGGTTTGTCCGATAACCGTAAGTAAGACTGCACGGCACCTCCGCGTTGACTCATCCCGTGCGTTTCGGCCTGCTTGATGTACAGATTGTTGCTGACTGCCGCCAAACCAATCACCGTTGCAATGGAAAGAATCCCCTGCCCTCCAACTCCTGCTAAAACAATGTCACACTTCATTCTCAATATTTTGATCAATTAATCTTTGCACTCTTAGCTATTCTAACTTTGCGACCTTTGCGTGAACCTTTATTCTCTCGCAAAGATCGCAAAGATCGCAAAGTTAAACCCGCAAAGGTCGCAAAGGGGAAAATTTCTTGTTCTTCCCTATTTCTTATATTTCCATTTATTTCGACCTATTTCAATTTATTTCCACCGATTCCCTTTCGGTTTCGCTCAGGGATCGGTTCTCTGTTCAATCGTTTTCCTTATTCCTTACAAATTCATTTACCTCTACTCCGCTGATCCTACCGCTTCGCTCGGGGATTGGCGCTCCGTTACATCGTTTCGCCGTTTCCCTTGACCCATCTGCTTCGTTTCAACTCCCTTGACCCCTCGGCTTCGCTCGGGGACCCGGGGCGAACAGTTAATTTGACCCTTCGGCTCCGCTCAGGGCAGTACAGCTAAGTCATTCCGTCTCTCCGTCTCTCCGTCATTCCATCATTCCGTCGTCCCAGTCGTCCCAGTCGTCCCAGTCGTCCCAGTCGTCCCAGTCGTCCCAGTCCCTAAGTCCTTTTTCGTCTCGCAAGTTTCTGGATACACTCCCTCCTTGGAATGATGACAGAAACCCCGTTGTAATCAATCTCCTTCCGGAGAAGTTTCACCAATAATTCGTGGTTTTTAGGCAACGATTCCAGCACATGAATGTGATCTGGTTCTACGCCCACACCCTGGCAAATGGATTCGATGCGTCCAAGTGCTGATGAGTCCTGGCCACCTGTCATGGAGATTGATTCGTTGTCGCCGATGATCAGCACCATGTTGGACTTTTCATTCACGGCATCCAGCAACCCGGTGATACCTGAATGTGTAAAAGTTGAATCGCCAACCACCGCCAAAGAAGGAAACAAACCCGCGTCGGCGGCCCCTTTTGCCATGGTAACGGAGGCACCCATGTCTACACAACTGAAAATGGAATTGTATGGGGGCAGGGCTCCCAGCGTATAACAACCAATATCTGAAAATACTTTCCCTTTGCCATATTCCTCCATCACTTCGTTGAGGGCATGGAAGGTATCGTGGTGACCGCATCCCTTGCACAAGGCAGGAGGCCTGTTGACAAGTGAATCCGGAAGAGGCTGTACCACTGATTTTTCTATTTTTAGTGCAGAAGCCACCAGATCAGGGTTTAGTTCACCTGCCCTTGGCAATGTTCCATCCAACCTACCCAGTACTCTTTTCCCCCGCTCAAAGAAGCCTTTCAGTTGCTCCTCAACAAGGGGATAGCCTTCTTCCAGAACGAGAATTTTATCGACCTGCGCTTCAAGTTGCCTCAACAACTTCTCCGGCAGGGGATATTGAGAAACCTTGACATAAGGATAAGGAGAAGTATCCGGATAGTTCTCCCTGAAATAGTTGTAGGCAATTCCGCAACAGACGATACCCAGGGACCTGTCCGGTCCCTCCTCAAAACGATTCCAGAAGGCCTCTTCCGAGTATTTCAGAAAACCTGACTGCTTAGCCAGCAAGCTGTTGTACCGCTTTCGTGCATTGGCCGGCAGCAGCACAAATTGCATTGGGTCGGATGGCAGAGAGAGAGGATTCTCCATCCGCGCCGTTGGCAAAAGAGTTACCCCTGACCGGGAGTGGGCCAATCGTGTTGTAATCCTGATCATCACGGGAACGCCCGCTTTTTCAGAGAGCTCCAATCCGGCAATCGTCATATCATAGGCCTCCTGCTGATTGGATGGCTCCAGCACCGGAACCATGGCAAATTTGCCGTAATACCTCGAATCCTGTTCATTTTGGGAAGAGTGCATGGAGGGGTCGTCGGCCACTGCTACGATCATTCCACCATTGATCCCGGTAATGGCAATGTTCATAAAAACGTCTGCCGCCACATTCAGTCCAACATGCTTCATACACACCAGGGTTCTTTTCCCGGCATACGACATGCCCAGTGCAGCCTCCATAGCAGTCTTTTCGTTGGCCGACCACTGCCGGTGCAGGTTCCGTTCGATGGCGGTTTCGTTCTCCTGAATGTATTCCGTGATCTCGGTAGAGGGGGTACCCGGATAGGCATATACGCCGGAGATGCCTCCGTCGATGGCCCCCTGTCCGATGGCCTCTACACCTAACAATAATTTTTTGCGCATTAAAATTATATTCTCTTAATAATTACTTACTTATTCAATTAGCAGGACAGGCAAGACTAGCAGGACGATCAGGACTATTGAAATTTTGGGCTAGAAATTTTCACATTTTCACATTTTCATATTTCCCAATTTTCACATTTCCTGTCATTTCCTCGTCTCCCGAAACGCCCAATAATTGCCTCTTGACTGCTCCCGCTCCTGGTGGTCAGCTTGTTGTTGTATCCAATTCTTGGCTAGTAATTTCATTGTAGGATCGGCATGCTCAAAAAACTGGATATAGGCTTCACAGAATCGTGGCAACCGCTGATCGGTGGGATCTTTGACCCTGTCTTTGGTGCATCCCCCGAAACATTTTGTCGCCCATGGACAGAATCTGCATTTTCGTGGCAACAGGGTTTTTGCCTTCCCAAAATCATCCTGCTTTTTGCTGTTCAGCATGTTGATGATTTTGTCATTTCTCAGGTTACCCAAACGGTGCCTTGGTTCTACAAAGAAATCGCAGGAATATATGTTTCCATTGTGTTCGACCACTACGTAAGGGCCACACTCTTTCATCATGGTGCATTCGGGAGATTCCATTCCAACATAGGAATAAAACACCGATTCGAAATGCCTGATGGAGGTAGTTGGGATACCATTTTCAAAATCATTCAACCAGAGATCAAATAGCTTGACCAGAAAATTTCCGTATTTCTCAGCTGTAAGGGAATAGGGTGCAGCTTGGAATGGATTCTCCGGGTCTGTCTCTACAACCGGAATAAACTGCATCCAGGTCAGGCCCAATCCTTTGTAGTAATTGTATAACTCCTCCGGATAATCGGCCGAATAATTGGTGATGCAACACATCGCGTTAACTGCTACGCCCTCCTCCAAAAGCATTTTTGCCTTCTCTTCCACCACCGCCCATGTTTTCTGCTCTCCTTTGTTGACCCGGTACCGGTCGTGAATGTGTTCAGGACCATCCAGCGAGAGCCCTATCAGCCAGTCGTATTTCTTAAAGAATTTTGCCCATTCCCTGTCGAGCAGGGTCCCGTTGGTCTGAAAACCATTCCCGACCTGCTTGCCATGTCCGTATTTCGTTTCGAATTCTATGACTTTTTGGTAAAATTCAAGTCCCATCAAGGCTGGTTCACCGCCTTGCCAGGCAATGGAGATCTCCCTTCCTGATTGCTGCATCACCTGCCGAATCAATTCTTCCATAGTCTCCAGGCTCATCCTGTGATTTTTGGTCTCGGGGAATAGTGCCTCTTTCCCGAGATAAAAGCAGTAGGTACATTGGAGGTTGCAATCCGGCCCGGCAGGCTTAATCAGAACTGAAGTCAGGGGCCTCTGTTTTTGAGCCATAAAGAAGATAAAATCAGAATGCGAAAATAATCAAAATTGATCACTCTGATCCATGATTTTTGGCAGGAACTTCACCGCGAACAATCAATATTTTAAATACTTTTAGCTGGATGTTTGACTCAAAAGCTTATGGTTCCATTTCGCTTCCTTCTTTTTTTCAGTTTGCTGGTGATCTCACTCCGTCCAAGCTTCGGACAGGAGCAATCATTCGAGCTGACAGGCAAAGTTGCCGGCTCAGACGGTCATCCAATACCGGGTGTCAATATACAGGTTATAAACAGCCGACGTGGTACCTTTAGTGACCAAAAAGGAGAATTTAAAATCAGGCTCAATCTCCCGAAAGATTCTATATTGATTTTCACGGCACTCAACTTTGAGACGGCAAATGTCAATTTGATGAGGAATCGGGAAAAAGTGTTGAAAGTAATCATGCAACCGGCATCCATACCACTTTCAGAAATACAGGTCAATGAGCAACGAAAAGACAATCCCGGTATCGTTAACATCGACCCACATCTGACCAAAAACCTTACCTCAACCGGGGGGGATGCCATCGAACAACTTGTCAAGACACTTCCAGGGGTAAGCAGCCACAACGAATTGACTCCTCAATACAGCGTCAGGGGTGGAAATTATGATGAAAACCTGCTCTATGTCAACGGGATTGAGATCTTTCGCCCCTTTCTGGTTAAAACGGGAGAGCAGGAGGGACTCAGCTTTCTAAACCCTGATCTGGTAGAGGCGATTCGCTTCTCCTCCGGCGGATTTGAGAGTTCTTACGGAGACAAAATGTCGTCGGTACTTGACATCGAATACAAGATCCCTCATCAAACAGCAGGCACAGCCGAGGTGGGTGCACTTGGGGCTTCAGCCCATTTTGAAGGAAGGGCGATCAGCAGCAAATTCTTTCACCTATCAGGATTCCGCTACCGCGATAACCGCTATTTGCTGGGAACCCTCGATCAGAAAGGACACTACTCGCCCGCCAGTATTGACTTTCAGACACTGCTGGGATATGAATTCTCACCAAAATTCTCTGTTCAGTTTCTTGGGAACCTGGCCAGCAACAAATACTCCTTTACACCCGAAACGCGAGAGACCCGGTACGGAACCTTGAGCCAATCTTACCAGCTTAAAATATATTTCGAAGGCAGAGAGAAAGATCAATTTTCAAACCGGATGGGAGCTCTTACCGCCAGCTATTATCCTTCAAAAGATCTTCAGATGAAGTTGACCACCAGCTCCTTTCGCTCCGACGAGAAAGAACGCTACGATATTTTGGGACAATACTACCTGAATGAAATCATCGCCGGCTCCACCCCATCTGAAAATCCTGACAGCACCCTCCTGCTTGGTGTAGGCTCCTCCCTGCAACATGCCGCAAATTACCTGCAAGCCTCCATCTTTACCATCGAACAAAGTGGAAAGCTCAGACTGAGCAAACACCAGATTCAGTGGGGATTGAAATATCAGACAGAGAAGATCCACGATCAGGTTGGCGAGTGGGAAATGAGGGATTCGGCTGGCTACTCGCTGCCGTACAATGATCAGGCAGTCAGGCTTTACAGCAGCACCAAAGCCGACCATCAATTACACAGTTCCCGTTACAGCGCCTACCTGCAGGACAACTTTACCGCCCAATTTCAAAATTCAAGTCTCTCTTTTAGTATTGGCGGCCGCGTACAATATTGGGATTTTAATGGTCAAACGATTTTTAGTCCCCGACTTTCACTTCGGTACATACCAAACAAATTGAAATCTTTGCAGATCCATGCGGCTTGGGGTATTTACCAACAAATGCCCTTTTTCAAGGAGTTGAAAAACAGTAAAGCGGAGCTGGTTTTAGGTGTTAAGGCGCAAAAATCGATCCACTATGTTGCCGGCCTCGACTATCCGTTTAACTGGGGTGACAGGCCTTTCAAATTCTCTACAGAGCTCTGGTACAAATCGCTGGATCACCTGATTCCCTATAAAGTCACGAACCTCAATCTTCAGTATTTCCCCGAACAACAGGCAAAAGGCTATGCTACAGGCCTGGAGATGAAACTATGGGGGGAACCAATACCAGGCGCCACCTCCTGGGCATCGGTCACTCTTATGAAAACAGAGGAGGACATTCTTGGGGATCACTATCTGAAGGAGGCATCTGTTGGTACTCCGGCAAGAGTCGTTTATCCGGGTTATCTGCCCAGACCATCCGATCAACGCTTTAACTTCTCACTCTTTTTCCAGGATTATCTGCCCAAAAACCCTACCGTGAAGATGAACCTTACACTTTTGTACGGCAGCCGGCTGCCTTTCGGACCACCGCACAGCGAGCGCTACATGGACACCTTTCGAATGCCTGCCTACAAAAGGGTCGACCTGAGCGTTTCCAAGATGCTTGTTGGGGGTTCGGAAACCAGGGGCTCTAACATCTTCTCAAAAAACCTGAAAGAGGCATGGCTATCCCTCGAGATTTTCAACTTTTTCGGACTCGACAATACCATCTCCTATTATTGGGTTACCGATTTCCAAAACCAGATGCATGCCGTTCCCAATTACCTGACGGGAAGACGAATCAATGCGAAATTTTCGGTGAGTTTTTGATGTTTGGCGTCAAGTTTCAAAATTTCTTCCTTTAACGATTCGTTCTCTTTCAGCAACGACCTGTATCGGGCAAAAGCACGCATGATTTCAATGTTGATTTTGATCGCTTTTTCTGAACGCAGCACGGAAGAGAGCATGGAGACTCCTTGCTCAGTAAATACCATGGGGTTGATGGATGAGTGTTTAATTATTGATAACCGGTCGCAATTTGCGACCAGTTCATCTCATTCTTTTCCAGTTAGTTCAAACATATAATCGTCTGGAAATCGTTCAATATTACGTTTAATCTGCTCCTTTAATCTTTTAGTAGGCACATCGTATAACACCGCCAGATCTATATCTATCATTACTTTAAAACCCCTGAATTGAAAAATCAAAGTTTCATATTGAGGTTTTATTAAACTTTGCATTGCAAGATCTCTTTGTTCCATTTTGCTGTTTACATTTATATAAAGTTAAGGCAATTCGATTTGAATAAAGAATTTTTCACCATTTATCTACAGAGCATATATCATATTTATTTTTAAAAATTTATTTTAGTTTCGTCAATTTCAAAGCGAAACAGAAAAACCAAATATTATGAAAACACAAGATTTTATTGACAGGGAAGATCTTTACGGCGCCCACAACTACCATCCCCTGCCTGTCGTACTGGAAAGGGGCGAAGGTGTTTTTGTCTGGGATGTTGAAGGCAAACGATATTTCGACTTTCTGGCTTCCTATTCAGCCGTCAACCAGGGACACTGTCATCCCAAAATTGTTAAAGCGATGGTCGACCAGGCCGGTAAACTGGCACTTACCTCCCGCGCCTTTTACAACAATGTGTTAGGTGAATGGGAAGAGTACATGACCAAACTGTTCGGTTATGACAAGATCCTGCCGATGAATTCAGGGGCCGAAGGAGATGAGACTGCCTTGAAACTGATCCGTAAATGGGCATACAAAGTAAAAGGGATACCCGAAAATGAAGCCCGAATCATCGTGTGTGACGGCAACTTCCATGGCCGGACCATCACCATTATCTCCATGTCATCCGATCCTGATTCTTATGGCGATTATGGCCCGTTTACCCCTGGATTCGTGAAGATTCCCTACAACGATCTCAAAGCCCTGGAGAAAGAGCTGAGCCATCAATATACCGCCGGATTTCTGGTAGAGCCCATTCAGGCAGAGGCCGGGGTTTATGTCCCGGAAGACAACTACCTGAGAAAAGCGGCGCAGTTGTGCAAAGAATACAATGTGCTGTTGGCTGCCGATGAGGTTCAGACGGGATTGTGCCGCACCGGCAAAATGCTGGCCTGCGACCACGAAGGGGTACGTCCGGACCTGCTCATCCTGGGCAAGGCGGCCTCTGGCGGCATGTATCCGGTCTCCTGTGTATTGGCCGATGATGAGATCATGCTGACGATCCGTCCCGGCGAACATGGCTCCACTTACGGCGGAAATCCTCTGGCCGCGAAAGTTTCGCTGGCCGCGATGAATGTGCTGCTGGACGAAAAGCTCTCCGAAAATGCCTCTGCCATGGGGAAGATCTTCCGCGACAAAATGAAGGCCTTCGACTCTCCGCTAATCGAACAGGTGCGCGGAAAGGGGTTGCTCAATGCCATCCAGATTCGCCCGACCAAAGGCAAAAAGGCCTGGGATCTTTGTCTGGTGATGAAAGGGAACGGTATCCTGGCCAAACCCACCCACGAGCACACCATCCGCTTCACACCACCACTCATCATCACCGAAGCACAGATGAATGAAGCGATTGAACTGATTCAGAAATCGATGAGGGAATTTGTTTAGTATTGTTTGAAGGGTTTGGGAAGTTTGAAATGTTTGAAGGGTTACCGGTCCCTGAGCGTAGCCGAAGGGAAATGTTTGAAATGTTACCGGTCCCTGAGCGTAGCCGAAGGGAAATGTTTGAAATGTTACCGGCCCCTGAGCGTAGTCGAAGGGTCGAAGGGTTGGAGCGATACCGGTCCCTGATTATCGCATTTTCTTACTCTGCCACAAATTTGGCAAGGGGAGGAGTTTTGCCTTTGCTGAGCTGCATCTTCTTCCCTTTGATGGAAAAAGTGTCGGCCACTTTTAACACTTCCAGAAATATTTGTTCTGTTTTCATATCAGCACATGCATTCCGGGTGGAGGCAAACCCTTTGAAGCGGATTCGGGATCCAGCAATCAGTTCATACCCTGCAAAAAGCCGGTTACACCCGGCGTAAGCGGAGGCCTTTAAATTATTGGACAAAAGCAGAAACGGGTACTCCTTGCTTTTGGCATTTTTTACCACTGCATTGCCACGCAATTCAACCAGGATCCACTTGGTCCCGACCAAAGGGGATTCTTTCGAAGGGGGCGTGCTGGTTTCAATTCCGGCCAGGAGTTGCCCATGGCCTGCTGACTGGAAATTTTGTGCTTGGCTGATTGCGGTTAACCCCCCAATGAACTGCAACAAAAAACAGATCACCAGCCACAAAAAAAATGTTCGTCTCACTTTTATTGGCTTTTAGATTGTCTTTCAAATTTATTTTTTTTCGCCTTTCCCTTTTAGCTTATCCTTCACATTGTCAATCACCTCCTCAATATCACTTGCAATGATATTTCCGTATGCCTTGGCCTGGTCCACGATCGTTTCGCTCCTGGCTTCGGCCTTTTTGCGGAAGTTTTCCATTTGATCAGGAATGTCGCTCTCTTTCAGTTCAACAATCTTTTTTTCTACATACCCACCAACCTGCTCCATCAAATCGGTAATCTTCGCGTAGGTCTCACTCTCTTTGGCTTTTTCAAAACTATCTTTGGCTTTATCGAAACCCTCATCGATTAATTTCTCTGCCTGGTCGGCCATTTTTTTGACTTTGTCCCGCAAATCGTCACTCTTTTCCATTTCGCAAATCTTAGATAATTATTAGGTAGAAAGTTAATAAAAAAATCCGAATAACCAGTCAGAAATTTTGCTTCAAACCGTCATCCGAAAGGAATCGCTATCTTTGGCAAACTTTTTACCTGAAAACCGGATTGTTATCCAAGTTTCCGGCCAATTTTAGTCTCTTATGATTCAATTTGATAAGACAATACTTAAGAACGGACTCCGGGTTATTGTCCACACAGACCGCAGTACACCATTTGTGGCAGTCAATGTTTGTTACAATGTTGGATCAAAGCATGAAGATCCAATCAGAACAGGTTTTGCCCATCTTTTTGAACACCTCACATTCGGAGGTTCCAAACATGTTGCCGATTTTGATACTGCCGTACAAATGGCCGGAGGCGCTAACAATGCATTTACCTCAAATGATCTCACCAACTATTATATCACCCTGCCGGCCAATAATATAGAGACTGCCATGTGGCTTGAATCGGACCGAATGCTGGGTCCAAAATTCACGAAAAAAGGGCTGGCTGTACAGAAGAAAGTTGTGATTGAAGAGTTCAGGCAGCGAAATTTGAACAAACCTTACGGGGATGTATGGCATCTGTTGCGCGACCTGGCCTACAAGGTCCATCCCTATCGCTGGCCCACCATCGGTTTGGTTCCCGAACACATAGCCTCAGCTACGCTTGAAGATGTGAAAGATTTTTTCTTCCACCATTACGCGCCAAACAATGCGGTATTGGTGATCAGTGGTAACATTGGATCTTCAGAAGCCTTTAAGCTGGCTGAGAAATGGTTCAGCGACATCCCCGCCAGGGAAATAGCACCCTATCCGCTTCAGACAGAACCGCCACAAACAACAGACCGCGAACTGACCGTCTACCGTGATGTTCCCATCGATACTTTTTACGTCGCCTGGCACATGGGCGGAAGGAATGAAAAGGATTTTTACGAATTGGACCTTCTTTCGGACATTCTTTCAAACGGTAGCTCCTCCAGGTTTGAAGTCAAGCTGGTGAAGGAGCAAAAACTCTTTACCGAAGCCGACGCATACCTATCGGGTGAAAATGAACCCGGACTCTTTGTCGCAACCGGCAAAGCCTCATCAGGGACCGACATACACCTTGCCAGGGAGAAGATGCTGGAAGAGATCCTGATGACTGCCGAAACCTCCATCACGGATTATGAACTCGAGAAAGTGAAAAACAGGGTGGAGGCCGACTTGTTGCTCAATGAAATAGGCTATCTTGAAAAGGCGATTCAGCTGGCATCTTTCGAAATCCTGGGTGATGCCTCCGAAATCAACAACCAGGGGAAACGCTATCAGGAGATCACGGCTGCTGACCTTCTAAAAACGGCAGGTGAGCTCTTTCGCAAAGGAAACCGCAACACACTGAACTACCTTTCCCTTCAAAATTCAAAAAAATGAGCGCATTCAGAAAAATAGCCCCTCCCGTTCACTCCGTTGAAAAAATAGATTTCATCGAACCTGAACATCAGCTGTTGCAGGGCGGCACCTCCTTTTTCACCCTTTATGGTGGTACCCAGGAGGTTGTCAAGCTAGATTTCAGCTTTAAGGCCGGCACCTGGTTTGAAACATCCAAACTCGAAAGTATGATGGTGGCCTCAATGATTGCGGAGGGAACTTCAGAAAAAACTGCCCGTCAGATTGCCGACCGGATCGACTTTTATGGCGCCCAGCTCAACTCCATGCCCTATTACGACAACAACTACGTCTCCCTTTTGTCATTAAAAAAACATCTTCCACATCTGCTTCCATTGCTCGCTGAAATTATCCAGGATGCCTCCTTCCCTGAGCATGAATTTGAAATCAGCCGGCAAAAAAGGAAACAACGGGCAATTGTGGACGCAGAAAAGGTAGGGTTGGTCGCTCAACGCACTTTTTTAAGGTCATTGATGGGTAACGGACATCCCTATGCACCCATCTCGTCTCCCGAAGCCTATGAAAATGTTACGATTGAAGGTGCCAAAAGCCATTATCTAAGACACTATTACTCAGCCAATGCCACACTGTTCGCTTCGGGAGATGTGGATGCCGGGGTACAAAAAATGATCGTCGACAATTTTGGTTCCGGATGGGGCACGCCATTCCCTTACAAAAAGGACCAAATGCCTGTTCAAAGCGCTGCACAAAAAACTTTTTTTATCGAAAGGGAGAGCGCCAATCAAAATGCACTCTCCATTGGCAAAAGGGTTCCAACCCAGCACCACCCCGATTCGGCTGGATTAAAACTCGTTACAACCATCCTGGGCGGTTATTTTGGTTCACGACTGATGAGTAATCTTCGTGAAGAGAAAGGGCTCACCTACGGAATTCATGCCTCGGTCGTCTCCTTTGTCAGGGATGCCATCTTCATGATTCATGCGGAGGTGACAGCGGAAAAAACGGAGGAGGCCATCAAAGAGATTTTCTTTGAGATGCAGCGACTACGCGAAGAACTGGTACCTGAGTCAGAACTGGAACCATTGCGCAGCTTCCTGCTGGGCCGGATGCTGGAAGATTTTGACGGTCCGTTTGCCCGCTCCCAAAGTTTCTCTTCGCTATACGAGGCAGGATTGAGTGTTGGTTATTTCGACCAGATCATCCACACCATTAAGACCACAACTCCCGAACAAATACGGGAACTTGCACGCACCTATCTTGATCCTGATACGATGTACACTGTAGCTGCCGGGAAAAAACAATGTGCTGATTAGCTGATGTGTTGATTGGCTGATTGGGTTTATCTGAATTTTGGCATTACATCATCATGTTAACACATTTAAATTCATTACATTATCATATATACACATCAATTAATCAGCACATCAACCAATCAGCACATCCTTCCCTGCCATGTATCGCGCTCCTTCAGCAGTCTCTCCACTTTGGCAACAAACTCGTAGTTTTTAAGCCCCCAGTTGGGGCCAACAACCAATCCGGAAGGGGCTGAGCTGACAAAACGTTGAACAATAATTTCTGGGGAGAGATGTTCAAGGTACCTTACCACCAAATCTGCATACTGGTCCACACTGAACAGGCTAAATCCGGAAGGGTTGAAAGAATAATCAATCGCCATTTGCGTGCCTCTGTGAAGTTGCAATTGATGCAGTTTAATACTCTGTACAGGCAATTTTGAGATGATGCAGGCTTGCTCAATAAAATCGGCATCACTTTCCCCTGGAAGCCCAAGTATCAAATGGACACAATTGTCGAACTTTCTTGCTGCTATCCTGTGAATGGCAGCTATGGATTCCTGCGCAGTATGGCCGCGATTGATCTGCAAAAGGGTCTCTTCCCTGAAACTCTCAACCCCCAGTTCGAGGGACACATAACATCTTTCAGCGAATTCGGAAAGCAGATCGAGCACCTCATCGCTTAGGCAATCGGGGCGGGTGGCGATGATCAGCCCAATCACTTCAGGATGTCTCAACGCCTCCTCATAGAACTTGCGCAGGACATCGACGGGGGCATAGGTATTGCTGTACGCCTGAAAATAGGCCAGATAACGCATGGTTGGATATTTGGCTGAAAAAAAGCTTATCCCTTTAACAATCTGTGCGGCAATATTTTCCTCCATCCGGCAGTAATCCGGATTGAAACTTCGGTTGTTACAATAAGTACAACCTCCGGTACCGCGCGATCCATCCCGGTTCGGGCAGGTGAATCCGGCATCCAGCGAGATTTTCTGTACGCGTCCTTCAAACCGCTTTCTGAAATAGGCCGAATAATCGTTGTAGCGTTTGTCTCTACCCCAGGGGAATTCTCTTTCCATCATTTAATTTTGTTAGGGGACAAAAGTAGCAGAAGCTGAGGAGAAAATTATAGATGAGTAGAGTTTATTGAACATTCTACCGGCGGTGAAGGATTGCTTCGTCGTTCCTCCTCGCAAAGACGGGGCACTGTTTATCAATTTGGGGAAAGCAACAGATTGCTTCCCGCTTCGTGCCTCGCGGTCGCAATGACGGTGTTTTGTGGAACAGGGATGATGGAAAGAGAAGAAATACCTAACAATTGCTCATTAATTGCATCGTCATTGCGATGAGGAACGAAGAAGCAATCCGCAACATTCCCACACATTTTAATGAACATCCGAATGTGTATAATTTTAGACTAATTTCAACTTGAAAATTTTTGGAATGATATTCATTTCCCTAAATTCAACCAATCGAAAATCGTAAGCCATGTTTACCCCGAATGACCTGGAGCAAATTGTCGAAAGAGGCAGTAACCTCCCTGAAATAAAGAACCAGATCGCCCATTTCAAAAAAGGTTTCCCCTTCCTGAAAACTGTTGAAGCCGCCGGAATCGGAAACGGGATTGTCTCTCTTACCGAATCTGAATGTGACAAACTTGTCTCATTTTACGAAGAACAACTGGCAAAAGGGATACTCCCACTAAAGTTTGTTCCCGCTTCGGGAGCAGCCAGCCGTATGTTTCAGTCTCTTTTTTCTTTCCAGGAGGAGGCTTTGACCAACAGAGAGGCGGTCAGCCTGCTCGAAAATCAAAAACAAAAGAGTGTCAAACAGTTTTACGAGAGGCTCGCTGATTTTGCTTTTTATCCCGCTCTCATGAAAATTATCGGAACGCTGGAATTTCCTTGCGGTACGTTCAAACATCTCGAAATATTGCAGTCGGTGCTTTCCCCGGAAGGGTTAAATTATGGTTTCCTTCCAAAAGGATTGCTCGATTTCCACGACTATTCGGGCATAAGCCGTACCCCAGCTGAAGAACATCTCGTTGAGGGAGCCTTGTACGGAACTGATTCGAATGGTGTGGTCAGGATCCATTTTACGGTCTCTCACGAGCATCTCTCCCTTTTCAAAAAGAAGTGCGAGACGGCTGCTGCCTTGCTTGAAGAAAGATATGAGGTGAAATATAAGATCACATTTTCTGAGCAAAAACCTTCGACCGACACCATCGCGGTAGATGAAAACAACGAACCATTCAGAACAACCGAAGGCAAACTGTTTTTCCGTCCGGGTGGCCATGGCGCGCTGCTTGAGAACCTGAACGACCTGGATGCGGATCTGATCTTTGTCAAAAATATAGACAATGTGGTGCCCGACCGGCTGAAGGACGAGACAATCAAATACAAAAAAGCGTTGGCCGGACTGTTGCTCAACCGTCAGCGGCGAATCTATAAATACCTTAAACTGCTTGAAAAACCGGCTGGTCAACTCACCGAATCTATTTTGGATGAGATGACTGCCTATCTGGAGCAAGAGTTATCTACCAAACCTACCGGGAAGGCTCCTCTATCAGACAAGGCAGCCCGGATTCAATACCTGGTTTCCAAATTTAACCGCCCCATCCGCGTATGTGGTATGGTTAAGAACGAAGGGGAACCGGGCGGCGGACCTTTCTGGGCCATCCAGGCAGACGACACCATCACGCTTCAGGTGGTCGAAAGCAGTCAAATCGACCTGAAAGATCCTGAGCAGGCTGCCATTGCCTCCCATGCGACCCATTTCAATCCGGTTGACCTGGTTTGCGGCGTTCGCAATTACAAAGGCGAAAAATTTTCGCTTCCCGATTTCAGGGATCCCGAAACCGGTTTCATCTCCTCCAAATCGAAAGATGGGAAACCGCTAAAAGCTCAGGAATTACCAGGACTTTGGAATGGCGCCATGTCGGATTGGATTACCATTTTTGCGGAGGTTCCACCCATAACTTTCAATCCGGTAAAAACTGTCAACGACCTTTTAAGGCCGGAGCATCAACCGCTTTAAGCCATTTTGATTACCTTTGTCACGATTTTAAGCAGTATGCCATGATGTGGGAAGAGTCCAGGGATAATTTTGAAAGCAAAGAATTTGCCGGTGTTTTGAAGCGTTACAAACAGATGCTGACGGAACAACGTACTGAGTTTTTTGACGTATCCGATTTTGAATTTATTGCTGACCAATATATAGATAAAAGTCAGTTTTCCAATGCTTTACAGGCATGTGAAATCGCCCTTCGGCAACATCCCAACTCCATCATTGTCAAGGTCAAAAAGGCGCAGATCTTTCTTTCACAGCTCAAGCTGCAAAAAGCCGTTCACCTGCTGAAACAGCTTGAAGAGCTGGAACCTTCCAATCCCGATGTGATGATGATGCTGGGAACCTGCCACAACCTGCAGGGAGATCACCATCAGGCTACTGAATATTTTAAAAAGGCAGAGAAGAGCGCAGTCGAAGATCGGGATGAGCTACTTTACAATATTGGTATATCTTTCATTCAAACAGGAGCTTACGAAGAAGCGCTCCTCTATCTGAAAAAAGCCCTCGACGAGAATCCAGAGCACGATCCGGTTCTATACGATCTTGCGTTCTGTTTCGAGAAGGTCGGGGATGATGCGAAAGCCATCGAATATTACAACAAATATCTCGACATCGATCCCTTCTCCGAATCGGCCTGGTACAACCTTGGTATCATTTACAACCGACTCGAGGAATACCCGCAAGCCATTGAAGCATACGATTTCGCCCTTGCAATTGATGCAAACTATGCCGCTGCCATCTTCAACAAGGCCAATGCTTTGTCGGCAATTGGGCGTTTTCAGGATGCCATTGCCACCTATCTGGAATACCTCCAAGTGGATCCCGATTCGGTGGACGCGCACCTCTATCTGGCTGACTGCTATTTCCAACTCGACGATTACGAAAATGCAGGCCTTTTTTACGACACAACCATCCGCATGGAGCCTAATTGCTCGGATGGCTGGTTTGGTGCCGGACTGGTCATGCTCATTTGTGATAAATCGGAAGAGGCGGTACCACTTTTAAAAAAATCGCTTGAGATTAATCCCGATTGTGCCGAATGCTGGAATGCGATGGGCAAAGCCAATGCCGCACTGGGCAATTTCAAAGAGGCCAAGCTGGCATATCTCAAAGCGCTCGAGTTGGATGACGAAATCCCGGAATATTGGCTCTCCTATGCAGACCTGATGTTCAATAACAACCTATTTGAAGAGGCGGTAAAGATTCTGGAAGACGCAGAAAATACAGAAGCTGCCTGTGCTGCAATCCTTTACCGGCAAGCCGGATTCTATATCTTTTTAGACAATTTTGATTTGGCCAAAAATAAGCTCGAAGCGGCCCTGACCGAAGATTACCCCGCTCATGTCGATTTCCTGGAGAACTTTCCAACTTTCCTGCTGCTCGATTGGGTGACTGAACTGATAGCAAAATACAGTTATCTTGGAGGAGAGTCGCCGATACAATAAGCGGCCAAGAATAAGCATACAACTTACCCCATGAGACAATACGGACTGATCGGATTTCCGCTATCCCACTCCTTTTCGAAGAGATTCTTCACCCAGTATTTTGCTGATCATTCGATCGATGCCGAATACCTTAATTTCGAAATCAGTGAGATTTCCATGTTGCCAACCATTATAAAAGGGCATCCAGATCTGTCAGGTTTTAATGTCACCATCCCCTACAAAGAGGCTGTTATTCCCTACCTGGATAGCTGTGATTCCAAAGCCGCTGCCATCCAAGCCGTCAACACGGTTAAAATCGACAGAACAGGTGGAAAAATTTCACTCAAAGGCTTCAATACCGACCTGATCGGATTTCGCAATTCGATCCTTCCTCTATTGAAGCCGCATCACAAAAAAGCGCTGGTACTGGGCACCGGCGGGGCCTCCAAAGCCATCGTCGCGACCCTGAACGACCTCTCGATTTCGACGCAACTTGTCTCACGGGAAGCGAAAGCAGGAGTCTCCATCGCCTACAGTCAGTTAACCGAAGCGATCATGCAGGAGTATACTGTTGTGGTCAACACCACACCGCTCGGCACCTTTCCAAAAACGGAAACATTTCCTGAAATTTCTTACGAACACCTGACCGACAAGCATTTGCTCTTCGATCTGGTCTACAATCCTGCCATTACCCAATTCCTTCAAAAAGGCGCCGATCGTGGCGCTGCCACCAAGAACGGATCGGATATGCTTGAGCTGCAAGGCCTCGCCGCGTGGGAAATTTGGAACCAATGAAAAAAGAGGGGGAGAGGGGGCGACTAGGCGAAGGGGAGAGTGGTTTTTCCTCCGCATTTCTACCGAAACATGAACTATTGAAACGGGGAAACAGAGAAACGGAGATATATTTCGTCTTTAATCTGTGTAATTTGTGAAATCTGTGGTAGTGGTGGGGTTATTTGTGTCATTTGTGGTTAGGTAAGAACAATTGGTGTTTATAATTCGTGTAATTGGCGTAATTCGTGGTTGGCTGGCGTTCATTTTCACATTTTCACATTTGCCAATTGTTGTTGGGGGGTAACCTATGTCTACCAGGAACAATCCCTTCGCGGCTACGCTGGCTCCGGCGCTACTGCGGTCTTTCTTGTCAATAACAGCTTTGAATCCTTCAATGGTCATTTTCCCAAGTCCAACTTCGAGTAATGTCCCTACGATTGCCCGTACCATGTTGCGCAGAAACCTGTCCGCCCTGATGGTAAAAATTAACTGATCCCCCTTCTCTTCCAAAAAAGCCTTGGTTACCCTGCAGTTGTTGGTCTTCACGTCACTTCCCAGTTTGCTGAAACTGGTAAAATCTTCCACTTCGAAGAGCAGTTTGGCAGCTTCGTTCATCAGTTCCACATTCAGTTTCCGGCTCTCCTTTTCGGCATAAGCATTGGTGAAAGGATCCTTAGTGCGAGAGAGGTAGTATTTATATTCCCGGTAGGTGGCGTCGAACCTGGCATGGGCATCGGCCTTTACCGGGAAGATTTTCTGCACAGCAATGTCGGATGGCAGCAGACAATTGAGTTTGAAGAGCATGTTCCCATCCGCTAATCCTTCATGGTTGCTCTCAAAATGGGCGATATAAAAGGCGGCATGAACCCCTGTATCTGTGCGTCCTGCCCCAACCACCTCAATCTTTTCGCGCGCAATCACGGCAAGGGCTTTCTCAACCTCCTCCTGAACCGAGCGGGCGTTCTGCTGGATCTGCCAACCATGGTAGTTGGTTCCGTCGTACGAAAGCTGAATAAAATACCGCATGATTACACAGATTAAACAGGATTACACTGATAACCCCGGCCTTACCACAGATTACACAAATTACACAGATTAAAAAAACAAATCTGAATGCAAAATAACACAATTGATATGAATTCTGGATATTCAAATGTCGAAACAGTTGCTTTCAAAAACAATTGACCCAAATCCCAATTATATAAAACCTTATTTTATATTATCCACATTTGGTTCCAATGTCAAGTCCATCGCATATTTCGCCTTGCTTCAATACCTAATTTTTCCTAAATCTGTGTAATTTGTGTAATCTGTGGTAAGGGTGGGGTTCATTTGTGACAATTTGTGTTATTTGTGGTAAGGGCTGGGATTTATTTGTGTTTATTTGTATAATCTATATTGGTTAACATTTTTTAATAGATTCGCATTTTATGAAACGGTTCAAAATACTATTTTTGGTTCCGTTTTAACATTTATAATAAAAATCATCCTTAAGATTATGGATCAAAAAGTTGATATTCGGGAGTTGAACGAGCGCATCCAACGTGAAAGCTCGTTTGTAGACCTTATCTCCATGGAGATGAACAAGGTTATCGTCGGACAGAAGCATTTGGTGGAAAGTTTACTGATCGGTTTGTTGTCGGATGGGCATATCTTGCTGGAAGGTGTTCCTGGATTGGCAAAAACATTGGCAATCAACACTCTGGCACAGACCATTGATGCAAAATTTGCACGCATTCAGTTTACCCCCGACCTGCTCCCTGCCGACTTGCTCGGTACGATGATTTACAGTCAGAAGAAAGAGGAGTTTATGGTCAGGAAAGGACCTATCTTCACCAACTTTGTATTGGCGGATGAGATCAACCGTGCACCTGCCAAAGTACAATCGGCGCTGCTCGAGGCGATGCAGGAGCGTCAGATCACCATCGGCGACACTACTTATAAACTGGACAACCTTTTTCTGGTCATGGCCACTCAGAATCCCATCGAACAGGAGGGTACCTATCGGCTTCCGGAAGCACAGGTCGACCGTTTTATGCTGAAGGTGGTGCTGAACTATCCCAAGAAAGAGGAAGAGAAACTGATTATCCAGCTCAACCTGATGAAGCAGTTCCCAAGGGCAAATGCCGTGGTAACCCCTGCCGACATCATACGCGCCAGGGAGGTTGTCAAAGAGGTATACATGGACGAAAAGATCCAGAAATACATCATCGACATTGTCTTCGCAACCCGCGAACCTGCCGAACACGGACTCGCAAAATTCAAGGATATGATTACGTATGGCGCCTCTCCCCGTGCCTCTATCAGCCTGGCCCAGGCCTCAAAAGCATACGCATTCATCAAGCGTCGTGGCTATGTTATTCCTGAAGACATCCGTGCCGTGTGCCACGATGTTATGCGCCACCGCATCGGGCTAAGCTACGAAGCCGAAGCCAACAACCTGACGGCTGAAGAGATCATCAGCGAGATCCTCAATACGGTAGAAGTACCTTAGCCAGTTATGAGTGATGAGTTATGAGTGACCCGCAACTTTCAATACTCGAATAACTTTAGTCACTTTAGTCACTTTAGTCACTTCACGGTAGTGCATTGAATTAACCAATATTTCATCAGTGGAAGCAACTGAACTATTAAAGAGAGTCAGAAAAATTGAGATAAAAACACGCGGTCTCTCCCGGAACATCTTTGCCGGCGAATACCACAGCGCCTTTAAGGGGCGTGGTATGGCTTTCAGTGAAGTTCGGGAGTACCAGTTTGGCGACGATATCCGCAACATCGACTGGAACGTTACGGCCCGCTACAACCACCCTTTCGTCAAGATTTTTGAGGAAGAACGCGAGTTGACGGTGATGCTGCTGATCGATGTGAGCGGATCCAATGATTTTGGAACCGTTGGCCGGCTCAAACGACAGCTGATTACCGAAATTGCCGCCATCCTCTCTTTTTCTGCCATATCCAACAACGACAAGATCGGAGTGATCTTCTTCTCCGACAGGATCGAAAAATTCATCCCGCCTAAAAAGGGACGTACCCATACCCTTAGGATCATCCGCGAATTGATAGAGTTCAAGGAAGAATCAAAAAAGACGGATCTTCCGCTGGCCTTGCAATACCTGACCAATGCCATGAAACGGCATGTCACCGCCTTTCTGATCTCCGACTTCATGGACCAGAGTGCCGGAATGGAACAGGCCATCTCCATTGCCAAGAACAAGCACGATCTTGTAGCATTGCATATTTTCGATGAACGTGAAACTGAACTGCCCTCCATCGGAATGGTCAAACTCAAGGATGCCGAATCGGGCGAATACATCTGGGTAGATACATCCAGCAGTTCGGTACGCAATGCATACCTGTATCATTGGCTGAATTCGAAAAAAGAGATGGAAACACTTTTGAAAAAAACGGGTACCGATTATGTATCTATCAGTACCCGGGAAGATTACGTCAAATCATTGGTTGCACTTTTCAAGAAAAGAGAACACAAACTTTGATCTACACTATGTTGAGACTAAAATATATTCTACCCTTTCTGGTTTCCCTTACTTCAATCAACTTTGCGCATGCCCAGCAGCCAAAGGTAAGCGCATCCCTGGAAAGGGATTCCATCTGGTTGGGAGATCAGATCAAGATGATTCTGGTAGCGGAATATCCTGCCGGGAGTAACTTTACTTTCCCTGTGTTGAAGGATAGCCTGTCGAACGGAGTTGAGGTCATTTCCAAATCTAAGATCGACTCCTCCAAAATTGGCGATGGGATGATGCAGATGCGGCAGAGTTACATGATCACCGCCTTCGATAGCGGACCCCATCCGATTGGTCCGTTTGTATTTGCCATGTATTCAGCCATTGCAAAAGATTCACTGCGAACCAATTCGCTGAAAATTTTCGTGAAGGTTCCGAATGTGGATCTCAAGAAAGGGTTTACCGATATCAAAAAGCCTTATGGTGCGCCAATTACTTTCAAAGAAGTCGCTCCCTGGATCCTTGGGATCATCCTGATTGCCACCATCGTCTTTTTTATTTTGTATGCGATCAACAGGAGACGAAAAAATATTCCGCTCTTTGTGATGCCCGCCAAACCGAAACTGCCTCCGCATGTTGTAGCGCTGAGCGAACTGGACAGACTGAAAGAGGAGCAGCTCTGGCAGCACGACAAGGTGAAGGATTACTACACACGCCTCACCGACATCATCCGGGTCTATCTGGAAAATCGGTACGAGATTCCGGCTATGGAGCAGACCACGCACGAAATTCTTGCCGAGTTCAAAGGAGACAACTCCCAGATCAAAGGCAAGCTTTTTACAGGTTTACAGAAAATGCTTGATACCTCCGACCTGGTAAAATTTGCCAAATACACCCCGCTGGCCGACGAGAATCATTTCGTGCTGGTGCAGGCCTATAATTTGGTGGAAGAGACCAAAATCGAACCGGTTGAAGTAGCGAAAAAACAGTCTCAGAAGGTTGCAGAGCCTGAAATGGAGAAAGAGAATCCAGGTGCAAACGAAACTGAAAAGCAGCCATGAACATAACATTTGCACGCCCCGAATATTTCTACCTGCTGTTGGTATTACTCCCTTTGATCGGATGGTACATCTGGAAGCAGAAGAAGTCAAGTGCGAGTATGCGTATCTCGTCGATCTCTCCATTCAGAAATTCGCCAAAAACATGGAAACACTACCTGCGTCACCTGCTGTTTGTGATGCAACTGGGAGTAATGTCCCTGCTGATAGCAGCCCTGGCTAAACCCCAGTCGTCGAGCAGCTGGCACAACCAGACCATCGAAGGGATCGATATTATCATTGCCCTCGATATCTCCGGATCCATGCTTGCCCGCGATTTTCAGCCCAACAGGCTTGAAGCGGCCAAAAATGTGGCCAGCGAATTTATCTCTGGCCGGGAATTTGACCGGATGGGCCTCGTAATCTTCTCCGCCGAAAGCTTTACCCAATGTCCGTTGACAACCGATAGGGCTGTCCTGTTAAACCTCTTTCACAACATCGAAAGCGGTATGATTGAAGACGGAACGGCCATCGGACTTGGATTGGCCAATGCTGTTTCAAGGCTTAAAGACAGTGAAGCGAAGAGTAAAGTGATCATTTTGCTCACCGACGGGGAGAACAACCGCGGCGAAATCGCCCCGATTACTGCGGCAGAAATTGCCAAAACATTCGGCATCAGGGTATACACCATCGGAATAGGAACCATCGGTACAGCGCCATTCCCTGTTCAGACCCCTTTCGGTATCCAGATGAGGGATATCGAGGTCAAGATTGATGAGAAGACACTTTTGGCCATTGCCAATCTGACCGATGGGAAGTATTTCAGGGCTACCAACAATTTGAAACTGGCCGAGATTTACAAAGAGATCGACAGGCTTGAGAAATCAAAGATAGACAGCAAGGAGTTGAGTTCAAAAACGGAAGAGTACAAAAGGTATGCTGTTCCGGCATTGCTTCTGGCGCTTCTCATCCTGGTTCTTCAATTGACCTATTTAAGAAAATTACCGTAACGCACTGAAAATTTAATTTATATGGATTCGTTCAGATTCGCTCATCCCGAATATTTCTATATCTTCCTGGTTCTCCCTGCGTTGGTCTTCCTCTTTCTCTTTAACAGGATCCTGCGCGCCAGGAAACTGAAAAGTTTTGGAGAGTCGGAATTACTGGAGCAGTTGATGCCCAATATTTCTACCGGAAGGCCGGTCGTCAAATTTATCCTGTGGCTGCTTGCCATAACCTGCCTGATCACCGCCATTGCCCAACCGCAGTTTGGATCAAAACTGACCCTGACAAAACGAAAAGGGGTGGAATTGATTATCGCGCTGGATGTTTCGAACAGCATGAAAGCGCAGGATATCAAGCCCAACAGATTGGAGCGGGCAAAACGTGCCATCGCCAAACTGACCGACAGGCTCAAAAATGACAAAATCGGATTGGTGGTTTTTGCCGGTCAGGCCTATGTCCAGTTGCCCATAACAGCCGACTATTCATCTGCCAAGCTATTTTTGGAATCAATTACCACTGACGTAGTGCCGGTTCAGGGTACTGCAATCGGTGCAGCCATCGAGATGGCGATGAAATCCTTCTCCCCGAATTTCGAAGGGAGCAAGGCTATCATCATCATCACCGATGGTGAAAATCACGAAGACGATGCTGTAGGGATGGCCAAAAAAGCCAGAGAGAAAGGAATTGTAGTACATACCATCGGAATGGGACTACCACAGGGCGCCCCTATCCCGTTGACAGAAGGAAGCAGCGACTTTCTGAAAGACAAAACTGGCAGCATCGTGGTAACCAAATTGGACGAACCGATGCTGGCTCAGATAGCTGAAGCCGGCGGTGGCTCCTACATTCGTGCAAACAACGCTGAAGTTGGGCTCAACAATCTTTTTAACGAGATCGAAAAGATGCAAAAAACAGAGATGGAATCCCGCGAATATTCCGAATACAACGACCAGTTTGGGGTATTCCTTACCCTCGCATTCCTCCTGATTCTGGCAGATTTCCTGATCCTGGACCGCAAAAATAAGTGGCTCAAAAATTTCAGGTTATTCGGAACAAACAAAATACCGTCATGAAGAAATATTACATCCTAATCATACTTCTCCTACCCTCTTTTGTGGCCACGGCCCAAAAGGAGAGGAAGTTTGTCCGGGAGGGCAATAAATGGTTTGAAACAGGCTTGAAGGATACTGCCAAACTGGATACTGTCAGTTTTGGAAAGGCTGAAGTGGCCTACCGCAGGGCCCTGGAGATAAAACCCGAGGACCACCAGTGGCAGTTCAACCTTGCTGATGCACTATACAAACAGAAGAAGGCGGACGAGTCGGCAAAGGAGTTCGGGGATATTGCGGAAAAAGCACCCCTTCCAGCCGACAAATCCATGGCCTTTCACAACATGGGAAACTCCTATCTGGTCCAAAAAAAGCTGGATGAAAGTATCGCCACCTACAAAAAAGCGCTGCGCCTCACCCCCAACGATCCTGAGACCAAATACAACCTGGCCTATGCCATGAAAATGAAGAAGGAAGAGGAGAAGAAAAAGCAGCAAAACAAGGACAAAGACAAGGATCAGAAAGATCAGAACAAGGATCAGAAAAAAGACCAGAACAAAGATCAAAATAAGGATCAGAATAAAGATCAGGACAAGCAAAAGCAGAACCAGGATCAAAACAAGGATCAGCAAAAAGATCAAAAACAGCAGCCACAACAGAATAAAATATCAAAACAGAATGCTGAGCAGATGCTACAGGCGCTGGAGAACGATGAAAAACAGACCCAGGAAAAGGTAAAAAAAGCCCAGGCACTCAAAGCAGAAAAAAGGAACGTAGATAAGAATTGGTAAAAGGAAGTGCCTAAAGTGACTAAAGTTGGTCGCTACGAATACAAATAGTGCGTAACTTTAGTCACTCTAGTCACTTGATAATAAAAGATTAAATAACGATTACATACTTATGCTTTTTAAGAAGTTAAAACTCATATTCCTCTCCCTCCTCTTCACTTTCCCCGGATGGGCGGCCGAAAAGGTCGTTTTTACCATGGAGGCCCCTCAGGTCGTTGAGCTTGGAGAGCAATTCAGGCTGGCCTTTTCGGTCAATGCCAACGGCCAAAACCTCAAACTTCCGAATCTTAGCGATTTTGATGTGTTGATGGGGCCATCCACCTCCCAAAGTACCTCTTTCCAGATCATCAATGGGGTTAGTTCCCAGTCGGTTTCGTACTCCTATTTGTACGTCCTTCGCGCAAAAAAAGAGGGACGCTTCACCATCAATCCCGGGTCCATCACGGTAGGTGGAACAGAATACAGTTCCAATTCACAATCTGTTGAGGTAGTGAAAGGTTCGGCCAAACCTTCAACGGGCGGTGTCGACGAACCCACCTCCACTCCGGGTACGGTTCCCAAAAAGGACCTTTTCGTCAGGATGAATCTCGACAAACGGTCACTCTACAAAGGGGAACACCTTACCGCCACCATAAAAATCTATTCGAAGGTCAACCTAAATGGTTTTGAGGACATATCCATACCAAATTTCGAGGGATTCTGGTCGCAGGACATACAACTTGCACAACAAATATCCCTGCAGAGGGAGACTTACCTTGGCGAAATTTACAACGTAGGAACACTAAAAAAGACCCTGCTTTTCCCTCAGCAAACGGGAAATATAACCATTGGATCGGTAAAAATCGATTGCATTGTCCAGCAAAGGGTTAAAAGATCCCAGAGTTTGTTCGACGATTTCTTCGACTCATTTGCCAATGTGAAGGCCACCATTACCAGTGATCCTGTTTCGATCAGTG
Organism: Prolixibacteraceae bacterium; assembly: GCA_036170635.1. Classification (GTDB taxonomy): domain Bacteria; phylum Bacteroidota; class Bacteroidia; order Bacteroidales; family Prolixibacteraceae; genus CAINVV01. The sequence continues at coordinate 31,484 of JAVHPO010000295.1, forward strand.
TTTCCCCGCTACCTTCTCCTCCTGCCGGATTTTCGGGGGCCGTTGGTAAATTTGACATTCGCTCCTCCATCACGGCGAGAAGTGTCAGGGAGAACGATGCCATTACCATCAAGCTGGATGTGACAGGGAATGGAAACATCAAACTCATCAATCCGCCGAAAATCAGTTTCCCTGCCGATTTTGAGGTGTATGATCCCAAAACCAACAGCAATTTCAACGCTTCCGAGCAAGGCCTCAATGGAAACATCACCTTCGAATACCTGTTCCTGCCAAGGTTTGCCGGCACCTATACCATACCGGCGGTCAACTTCGTCTATTTCGACACCGATTCGAAAAGATATGTGACCAAAACGACGGAGGAGTACAAAATCAAGGTAGAAAAAGGAGACGGCACCCGTGCCCAAACAGTCAATGCAGTTGCCAAGGAGGACCTGAAGCAAATTGGTTCAGATATCCGCTTTATCAAGAGTACGGTATCAAAACTTCAGTCAAAAGGTTACACTTTTTTTGGTTCCTTCAGCTTCTATCTGCTTTACATTGGTGGAATTCTCATCTTGCTGGCCATTTACCTGCTCAACCAAAAACGGATCAGGGAAAATGCCAATGTAGCCAGAATGAAAAACAAGAAGGCTAGCAAGGTTGCGCTCAAAAGGCTCAAAGAGGCCAGCCAACACCTTCATGCCGGATCGAACGAGAAATTCTACGAATCCGTTACCCGTGCCTTCTGGGGATACCTCAGTGACAAACTGACCATCCCGGCATCGGAATTATCGAGGGAAAAAGCTTCCGACGAACTTGCCAAACACGAAGTATCGGCTGCGATTATCGAACGCTTTGTGCAAATTTTGGATACCTGCGAATTCGCCCGCTTTGCTCCGGGAGGAGGCTCAGAAAAAATGAAGGAGCTCTTCGATGAGGCAACCGAAGTGATGTCTGTAATGGAGAAGGAAATCAAGTAGCTGGCAGGGAGCGTGGATATGGTAAAATGTGATGATGTGATGATTTGGTAATGTGATGATGTCGGAATTGAACATATTTAGGGTTTTACCGCGTAGCGGTTACAATATTGTAGCCACGGGTTTCAACCCGGGGTTTGGAATGGTGATTGACCAGCCGTCCGCGATAGCAAATCGAAAAATGGTTTTTGATTGTTTCGGACGGAAGGAACAAATGGATAACATAAAATCAAAATAGTAACAGATGAGAAATTTCACCCTAAAATACATGCTTTTGCTGCTTTTGTTTGGCAGTACTCATCTCCTTAAAGCACAGCCGGCCGGCTTGCAGGATTCGATCTCAAAGGGCAATCAACTTTACACTTCCGGAAAATATGCAAAAGCCGCAAATACCTACGAGGCAGTGGCTGCCAAAGGGTTCGAGTCATTCGAGCTCTATTACAACCTCGGAAACGCACTTTACAAATCCAACAACATCACCTATGCCATCCTCAACTATGAGCGGGCGCTGAAACTGTCTCCCGGCAACGAAGATGCCCTCTTCAACCTCAATATGGCCAAGCGGCAGGTGGTCGACAACATCGACCTCCTCCCCGAACCCGGTTTTCTGCGCTGGTGGCACGAACTCATCAGTTCCCGTCCGGCCGATAGCTGGGGCACCCACTCGCTCCTTAGCTTTTTTCTCTTCCTTGTTTTAATTGCGCTTTTCCTCTTTGCCACCACCATCCGGAACAAACAGCTTACCTTCTGGTTGGCCGTTGTTGCCCTTTCATACAGCTTGGTGACCTTCTCGTTTGGTTCCAGCCAGCGGAGCAAACTGATCCATCACAACAGCGGCGTCATCACAGAGCGTAGTGTCCGCATGAAGGGCTCTCCCAGCGAAACCGGAACCGAACTTTTCATCCTGCACGAAGGACTCAGCGTGCAAATCACCGACAAACTGGGCGACTGGATCGAAATCCGCCTCGCCGACGGGAATAAGGGTTGGGTTAAGGAG
>JAVHPO010000295.1:33536-36695 GCA_036170635.1 Prolixibacteraceae bacterium
GGACGACTAGGAGGACTGGGACGACTTGGAAGACTGGGACGACGGAGAGATGGGGAAAATGTGAAAATTGGGAAATTGGGAAATGTGAAAATGAAGCCAGCTCCTGAGCGTAGCCGAAGGGGCAAAAGTAAAATAGACCGCCGGTCCCTGAGCGAAGCCGAAGGGCGATGATTTGCCAATTTGCTAATGTAAAAATGAGAAGATAGATTGAGTTTAACCTTGAAATTTCGTAGTCCCGTTAGGAACGACCAATATTGTAGCCCCGGGTTCCGCTGTGCTACACTTGGGGAATTCGGATCAATTAATTTTCTCGCAATCAGGATAATATAAATCTTATTTTTATAACTAATCTTAGTAGAAAAGTGGATGTAAGGAGATCAATATCTTATTATCTTATTTTATGATCATTTGGAAATAAGATAATAAGATTATGCTTCAATCCAATTCGTAGCTCTACTAAGATAACAAACCAAACTATCATGCCAACCTACATCGATCTCTCCCACCCCATCTCCGACAGCATGCCTGTTTATCCCGGAGATACGCCGGTTTCATTGCTACAGACTGCCTCCCCTGATAAGGAAGGGCATACCAATTTTACCCTCTCCACAGGTATGCATTCAGGCACCCATCTGGATGGCCCCATGCACCTGACTTCCAGCCTTACCAGGATTGCTGATCTCCCGATAGGGCAGTTCGCCGGAAAGGGATTTCTCGTGAACGTGGTGGGCCAGAAAATCATCGATCTGCCTGAATCAGCCTTCAGCCATGTCGCTCCCGGCTCGGTGGTCCTTTTTCATACCGGATTTGACCTCTATTTCGGACAGAAACAATACTATCAATCCTATCCTTCCATCAGCGAAAACACAGCGCAAATATTGGTAAAGAAGCAGGTTAAAATTGTTGGCATGGACTCGCCATCGCCCGACTACGAACCATTCAAAGTACATAATATCCTGTTGACCAATCACGTGCTTATCATTGAAAACCTGACCAATCTGTCGTCTCTTCTACCTTACCATGAATTTGAACTCCTGGCTTTTCCGTTGCGGATAAAAGCAGACAGCTCACCGGTAAGGGTGGTCGCTAGAATTGATCATACGTAGAAAATGTTCGGCTTTTATTATTAAATTAGTAGTATCGATTTGATAGAAAAAAAAATTGTGAACCTTAGTGGCTTTGTACCTTAGTGGCTAATTTTTCCCTTGCCACAAAGACTCAAAGTCACTAAGGTTCACAAAGAAATTAAATTAACCATAATAAACTTATAATGAGAAAATTAAGCCTTCTTGCATTCGCAATGCCGCTGCTTATATCTGCCACGCTTAATGGCCAGCAATGGAAACCTGCCGGCGACCACATTCAAACAAAATGGGCAGAACAGGTCATTTCCCAAAATCCGTTACCAGAATATCCCAGGCCCATCCTGGTAAGGAGTGAATGGCAAAACCTCAACGGACTTTGGAACTATGCCATCCTGGCCAAAGGGAACGGTCTTCCTGCCAAGTTTGACGGGAAAATTTTGGTGCCTTTCGCCATCGAATCAGCTCTTTCTGGCGTACAGAAAAGTGTAGGGCAGGCCAATGAACTTTGGTACGAACGCAGTTTCACGGTACCTGCGGCCTGGAAAAACAAAAAAGTCCTGCTCAACTTTGGGGCAGTCGACTGGAAAGCCGATGTATGGATCAACGACGTCAAAGTGGGCAACCACCAGGGCGGATACACCGCTTTCACGTTCGATATTACACCTTTCCTAAGCAAAGGCGATCAAAAACTGACAGTCCGTGTCTGGGATCCGACCGACAAGGGGTTTCAGCCGAGAGGCAAACAGGTGGAGGATCCGCGTTCAATCTGGTACACTGCCGTAACCGGTATCTGGCAAACAGTCTGGATCGAAGCCGTCAACGAAAATTTCATTACTACCGTGAAATCGGTTCCCGATATCGACCAGCAAACGTTAGCAGTTACCGCCTTACCTTTTGAGAAAAAAGCGGGTGATCTGATCGAAGTGAAAGTTCTTGACAATGGGAAAGTTGTGGGCTCAGGAAAAGCATCTTCAGGCGAAGAGGCGCTTGTTACCCTAAACGACCTGAAACTCTGGAGTCCGGAAACGCCCTTTCTCTACGACATGGAAATCTCCCTGACCAGAAACGGCAAAGTGATGGACCAGGTGAAGAGTTATGCCGGGATGCGCAAAATCTCCACAAAAAGGGATGCCAACGGGATCATCAGGTTGCAGCTCAACAACCACGACTATTTCCAATTCGGTCCGCTGGACCAGGGATGGTGGCCGGATGGATTGTACACGGCCCCAACCGATGAAGCCCTTCTTTACGACATCAAAAAAACGAAGGATTTTGGCTTCAACCTGATCAGAAAACATGTAAAAGTTGAACCAGACAGGTGGTATTACCATTGCGACAGGGAGGGAATCCTTGTTTGGCAGGACATGCCCAGCGGCGATGTCAGTCCGCAATGGCAGATGCGCAGCTATTTCACCGGCAAAGAGCTGGAACGTAGCCAGGAGTCGGAAGAGAACTACCGTGCCGAATGGAAGGCCATCATCGACCAGCACAGGTCCAATCCGTGTGTCGTCACCTGGGTGCCGTTTAACGAGGCCTGGGGACAGTTCAAAACGCCTGAAATCGCCGCCTGGATCAAGTTGTACGATCCTTCCAGGCTGGTCAACAGCGCCAGTGGCGGTAATTTCTACCCGGTTGGCGACATGCTCGATATCCACAACTATCCCGCCCCTGAACTTCCCATGTACGACGGCAGAAGAGCTTGTGTGCTGGGTGAATATGGCGGTATCGGCTTACCTGTCGAAAATCATCTTTGGGTAAAAGACCGGAACTGGGGTTATGTGCAGTACAAAACCTCTGTAGAGGCCACCAATGCCTACATTGAACTTGCAGAAAAGCTAAAAGCACTGATTCCAAGGGGATTCTCCGCTGCCGTTTATACCCAAACCACCGATGTCGAGATGGAGATCAATGGTTTGATGACCTACGACAGGAAGGTGGTGAAGTTGGATGAGGGTCGGATTGCGAAGGTGAACAGGGAGATATGTAATTCACTGAAGTAAAAGGATAAAGGATCTAAAGAAGGATAAAGGATAAAGTAAAAAGGATAAAGTAAAAAGGATAAAGTAAAAAGGAT
>JAVHPO010000296.1:0-11159 GCA_036170635.1 Prolixibacteraceae bacterium
GGTGCATATGTACATTTTATTTCTTTTTCGTTGCTTTCCTGATCGCACCTTTTCTAAGGAATATTTACGATTCCTGTAAAATTGTCGAAAAGTCTGAATCCTGTCAGTTATCCTAGTAGATTCCCGGGATTAACTTTTTCGTGCGTTTCTGATAAGCCTCATATTCAGCCCCCATCTGAAGTTCCATAAACCGCTCCTCCACCTTGATCCGGTACAAATAACCGATGGAAACAGGAATCATCATACATAGTATCGTTAACCAGTTGGAAAGTGAAGTCGAGATTCCCAGGAAGATAAGCAACTGTCCCAGGTACCCCGGATGTCTGATGTACCTGTAGAATCCTGTTGTGACAAGTTCATGGTATTCTACTTTCGCAACCGAATAAGTGAAAAACTTCCGGAGCGTCAGGATCGAACGGATCCGGATCACCAGACCCAAGAATACCAGTATCGCGCCAACAGTAAAAAAAGTATTCCAATGGCAGATCCTGCCAAATTTTGTAGAGGCAGTTGAGAAGGCAAGAAAATATCCCACTGAGATCAGCAGGTACAACAACTGCAGGCTTCCCCTGTCGCCGGAGTCTGAAACACTACTTTTTCTTGCCTTGTTCAGGTTCATGAAAACTTCAAAAGCTCCGTACAGGAAGGAAAATGTCAAGATAAGAATCAGTTTGGTATTCATGGGATGTTTGTTTTGGGTTGTAAATTAACATCCTAAACCTTCAGGGTACTCAAATACTGCGGCGCCCTCCTGTTCTTCGATTTCTGCTCGTAAGCGTATCCGATGGCAATCAGGGCCTGTTCATTAAATACCTGACCTATAAATGCCAATCCTACCGGGAGACCGCTCAGAAACCCCATCGGAACGGTGATGGAGGGATAACCTACGATGGCAGCCGGCGTGTAGGCCCCATAACCGGTCCAGTGATCACCGTTGATGACATCGTTGCACCATGGAGTTCCAGTTGCCGGCCCGCACAGGGCATCCAGATCTTTTGTGATAAACAACTCATTGATAAAGGATTTCAGTTTATCCATCTGGAGATTACCGGCAATGTACTCTTTACTGGTTAAATCACCCTTTTTTTCAGAACTCTCCAGGATCTCCTGCTTGAACCAGGGCATGGCTGTTGATTCGTTCTGACTGTTGAAAGCAATGACCTCCTTCAGCGACTTCACTTTGGCATTGGCGGTTGCAAGGTATTTGTTGAGACCGTCCTTGAATTCGAACTCCAACCGTTCAAATTCGGCTTTCCCAAATTCAGCGGCTTTGGCCATAAACTCAACCTCTACGATGGTGGCGCCTGCCTGTTCCATCTGCGCCAGCGCCTCTTTCAGGATCTTGTCGATCCCTTCGTGGTGTTTGAGAAAGGATTTTTCAACGCCGATTCTTTTCCCTTTCAAACTGTTGGCATCCAAATACTTGGTGTAATCAACAGGTTGATTTTTGTTCCTGGTTGTGGATTCATCTTTTGGATCACTGCCAGTCATTGCATTGAGCAAAATAGCTGCATCAGCAACAGTGCGTGCCAGAGGGCCCGATGTATCCTGAGTGGCAGAGATAGGAATGATTCCGGTGCGGCTCACCAATCCAATCGATGGTTTGATGCCAACCACTCCGTTCATGGAGGCCGGACAGGCGATGGAGCCGTCTGTCTCCGTTCCTACGGCAACGGCACAAAGATTGGCCGAAACTGCTGCCCCCGAACCGGAACTTGATCCACATGGGGAGCGATCAAGAATGTATGGGTTTTTGGTCTGTCCACCACGACTGCTCCAGCCACTGGTCGAACGGGTAGATCTGAAGTTGGCCCACTCGCTGAGATTGGTCTTACCCAAAAGAACAGCGCCTGATTCCCTCAGTTTTTTCAGCACAAAGGCATCCTCTTTGGCCACATTTCCCACCATCGCGAGCGAACCGGCCGTTGTCTGCATTTTATCGCCACTGTCGATGTTGTCCTTGATTAGGATGGGAATTCCATGCATGGGCCCGCGCGATTTGCCTGCCTTGAACTCCTTGTCCATGGATTCAGCGATGGCCAAAGCATCCGGATTCAGTTCGATGACGGTATTCAGTCCCGGACCGGATTTGTCTATTTCCTGAATTCGTTTCAGATAGATTCGGGTAAGTCCAACATAAGTGAGTACTCCTGATTTAACCTTTTCCTGCAATTCAGGTATCGTTAATTCGTCCAGGTTTTCCAATGATTTTTTATCGTTGTTTCCGCTTTGCGGTGAAAAACGGCAACTGGTCAGTGGTAAGGTGGCTAATGAGATACCTGCCAAAACGCCATTTGTTACAAAGAGTCTTCTTTTCATGTTTTTAATTTTTAACCACAATAGGCACATAGGTCACATTAGTTTCTATTGTGTTCTATTGTGTCTAATGTGGTGTATTCCAAAATCCAAAATTATATTATTGTCAGTCTGCAACAACTTTGTATTTTTTCAGGTAATCCCGATCAACGTCTACTCCCGAACCCGGTCCTGTCGGCACTTTGATGATCCCCTCTTCGATTAAAAGGGACGAAGTTTTGCACTCCAGCGGCAGTTCCTTGTTGTCTCCCTTGAATTCATGGTAAGTCCCGGCATTTGGCAAAACGGAGACAAAATGCATCATGTAGAGGTAGCCAAGTCCGCCGGAGATATGCGGTGTAACTGGTTTTCCAAGGGCTGCTGCCATGCGTGCCACCCTCATCGACCGGATCATGCCTCCAAAATAGTAGAGATCAGGCTGTACAATTTGAAGGGCGTCATGGGCAATCAACCACCTGAAGTTGTGCATGCTGGACTCCTGTTCCCCTCCCGCAATCGGGATGGTAAGTGCATCGGCCACCTGCTTGGTCTCTTCGTACCAATCGAATGGAACCGGTTCCTCGTAATGTTCGTATTTGTATTCCTGCAACAGCTTTCCTATCCGGATGGCTTCAGCGGTATCATAAGAGCCGTTCGAATCGGCGAAAAGATGCATTTCATCGCCAAAAATTTTACGCATCAGGGGAATAAGCTTATCCGATCTGCCCCGGGGAAATTCAGGATGACTCATCCTGCCCCCCACCTTAAATTTCAGCGCCTTTGTTTTGGATTCAGCTACCTCCTGCTGAAGGTGTTGGAGCACCTCTTCCCCTGAAATATCCCGTTCGCCGTTGGCCTGGTAGAAGGATACTTTTGGATGGTGGATCTCTCCGATTAGCTGCCCCAATGACCTGCCGGCCATTCGTCCCAGCATATCCAAAATGGCAAATTCGATGGTGGCGACCGGCACCCATAACGCCAAACTTTGAAATTTGTAGTTGCTTTGGTAAACATAGACCTCTTCGAGCAGAGCTTCCAAATCCCTGGCATCTTTCCCGATAAAATAGGGTTGTAAACGGTTCACGAATACCGGATAGAACGATTTCATCGGACCATCGTTCGAGAACGACCAGCCCGCCGCGCCCTCTTTTGAACGCACCCGGCACAAAAAACTATTCTTGTACCGAAGTAATTCAAGCGATTCGATGATGACAGGTGCATTAAACAGTTCCTTTTTCAATACAGGTTTCTGAAGAATTTCATCGAGTTTGGTAAAGGTAGATTCAATGCCTGCATTGGAATTTTTCCCAATAGCGGAGCCAGGCAGAGCCGCAGCAAGTCCGCCGGTCAGGGAGGTGGCAATAAATTTACGACGGGAGGTTTGCATGGGATATATATCCTTTAGATACCCCAAGCTGAATGGCCAACTGGGTTTGAGTCATGTTGTTATCCTTAAGGTAAGCGGCAACCTGACGATATATTTCATTTTGTATGGTTTCAAGCCAATATTCAGGTCTTTTTCCTAATTCCTCCTGTTGAAGCATAATTTCTTTTTTTGTTGATTGAAATTTGCTGAAACTCCCTTGACCTATTCAATGAATTGTAACGTAAATATAGGGATAAAAGTTTAGTTGCAACTATACAGCGAAAACAAGGTCTGAACCACTGATTTTAGTGATTAAACGATTTCATTGATACGTTTTAATTAGGCTCTAATCATAATCAAACTTATCACTTTCATCATATAAATCAGTGGTTCAAACCTTGTTATTCGCTAACCGTTTATACTGCAAGCTTCTTGCACCAAAGTTGATAAGTAGCCCAACTTCCAGATTGTATGCTTCCAAATAATTGATAGCCTGCGCAAGATGCACATCTTCCAATGCTGTTACCGCTTTAATCTCAACAGAGATTACTTCTGCTACAAGAAAATCTACTCTTCGGGTACCAATATTGTGGTTTTTATAAAAAATGGGCATTTCATGTTCCCGGCTGAAACTTAATCCACTGTCAGTCATTTCAAATACGAGGGCTCTTTGGTAAATGACTTCCTGAAAACCATTGCCCAAGGTAGAATGAACACGCATCGCACAACCGATAATCTTTTCGGTAAATGCGGAGTATTTGTATTCTGGTTTAATCATTGTCTGACCACTGATTTGGGTGATTAAGGTGATTATTATGATTGGATAGTGACGTTACTTAAAGATAATCAAAAAAATCGTAATAATCAAACGAATCAGTGGTCTAGACTACATTGCCCTCCTAGCCTTCCATGTCGTAGCAAACGTAGCAAAAGCGACCACCGAAACTGAGCTGACCGGCATCAGGATGGCTGCGACGACAGGGGAGAGCTCTCCCGATAGGGCATAAGAGAGTCCTACCAAATTGTACATGAAAGAGATGGCAAAGCTGATACGGACAATAGAGAGCGATTGACGTGCAAAGAGGATGAAGCGATAGAGCTGCCCCAGTTTGGACGCCTCCACGATGGCATCTCCGGCAGGGGAGAAGTGGTAAATGTCATCGGCAATGGAGAGGGCCACTTCACTTTGAAGGAAGGCTCCCGCATCGTTGAGACCGTCGCCGGTCATCAGTACATTTTTGCCCTGTTGCTGCAAGTTGCGGATGAAATCCATCTTCTCCTGCGCTTTCTGGTTGAAATGCATTTTTGCAGGTTCAAAATAGTGCGACAGCTTCTCCTGTTCAGCATCGTTATCGCCCGACAGGAGGTATATATCGAAATGGCCTGTCAACTCTTGCATCAGGTTGTCGAATCCTTCGCGGTACTGATTTTGGATGGTGAAATATCCTTTAATTTTCTCATCAATTGACAGATATACATTGGATGCGTGCTGTTGGGATGTATCAGCTGTCCCGGTAACATATTCCACCGAACCCATTTTGCAGCGTCGGCTCTGTACTTTTCCGAAAATTCCCCTGCCGGGGATTTCAACGAAACCTTCTGTCTCCACGGCTTCTACCGACTGGAAATTGCGGGCGATGGCATTGCTCAGCGGGTGAGTGGATTGCCTTGCGAGGGAATAGACAACTGCGATTTCTGCTTTAGTCAATTTTTCTCCGACAAATTCAATTTTGTTGGCATCAGGCTTGGTGATGGTGCCTGTTTTGTCGAAAACGATGGTATCGATCTTCACCAGTCTCTCAATGATCGTTGTATTCTTCAGGTAGATCCCTTTTTTGCCGAAGATGCGCATGGCAGTACCCAGTGTAAAGGGAAGTGACATGGAAAGGGCACAGGGACAGGCAACGATTAAAACAGAGGTGAATACCTTTAGTGCAGTTTCAAGCGAATCTTTCCAGATCCACCACGAAAAACCAAGCAGTGCAAGCGCCAGGATAATAATGGTAAAGGTGACGCTAAGCCGGTCGGTCAGGTTGACAAACGATTTGGCAGCATTTGATTTCTCCTCCTCCTGGTTCCAGAGCTGGGTGAGGTGGCTCTGTTTGACAGTTTTCTCTACTTTGACCGTAATAGCGCCACCCGTCTGCCGTCCGCCAGCATAGATAAACTCTCCGACGCTTTTTCGGATGGTTGTAGATTCACCGGTAACGAAGCTATAGTCGATCAGGGCTGTACCACTTACCAGGATCGCATCAGCCGGAATTAGTTCTTTGTTCCGGATCAATAACTCGTCACCGACTGCGATCTCTTCCAATAAGGTGCTCTGCTCCAAGTTATTCATCATCTTGCTGACGGCAACCGGGAAATAGGACTTGTAGTCGCGGTCAAAGGCGAGTGCCTGGTAACTCTTGCTTTGGTACCAACGGCCCAAAAGTAAAAAGAAGAGAAAGCCCGCCAGTGAGTCGGAATAGCCCGGCCCCTTCAAGGTAAATACATCAAAAGTCGTCACTGTAAAAAGCGCAATAATTCCCAGTGCGATCGGGAGATTGATGTTGACAATTCCCCGTTTAAGGCTCTGCCAGGCAGAGATCAGGTAGTCGCTGCCACTGTAAAAAACAAGCGGAATCAGCAAGGCATAGCTCATGAAATAGAGGAAGGTTCCCAACGATTCTCCCAGGGGTTTGTGGTTGAGGTATTCGGGAAGGCTGTAAAGCATCACATTGCCAAAGACAAATCCGGCCACGCCAATTTTGTACAACAGGGACTTATCTCCGGTAGCTTCCTGCTTTTTCTCGAGCGTCTGCTGCGAAATATCCGGGATATAATGAATAGCAACCAATAGCTCTACCAATTGACGCAGGGTTATTTCGTCAGAGTTAAAGGTGATTGAGACCTTCTTCGAAATGAAATTGACAGTTGAGTTGAGGATTCCCGGATTGATTTTATTCACGTGTTCCAGCAGCCAGATACAAGATATGCAATGGATAACCGGAATGTAGAGTGTTACCTTGGCAATGTTCCCTTCGTGAAATTCAAATAGTTTGGATTTTACCTCCTCCTTGTCCAGAAAGGCATATTTGCTGTCGTAGGACAAATCTTCCAACTTAATACCAGGTGTCTTTTCAAACGTGTAGTATTGCGTCAGCTTGTTTTCATGCAGAATTCCATAGACAAGACTACAGCCATTGCAGCAAAATTGATTTTTATCAACCACAACAGGTACTTTCCCGCAATCGGAGCCACAGTGAACGCATTGGTTATTGGAAGACATAGAATGATCGCTTTTTCGGCAGGAAGCTTTTACTGCACTTTTAGTGTATCTTTCTGACAACAAGAATGTTGTATTTCCTTGGTGTCATTGGATTTTCCCATATTCATTTGAGCCGCTGGGGTGAGTTTCTCTTTTGGCGGACTCAGATAAGGAATTCCCAGGCTCAATCCTCTGAGGATAAATATCATTCCGATCAATACAATGACAATAGGTATGATTTTGCTGATCTGGTTACGGAGGCCCTGACTGATTACATTTCCCAACAAGGAGATCAATAGCAGCATGGGCAGAGTGCCAAGTCCGAAAAGGGCCATGTATCCTACGGCCGATACCAGATCGGCGCTTGCAATGGCGCCTGCAATGGCAAAATAGACCAATCCGCATGGCAACAGTCCATTGAATATTCCAATCAGAAAGAGCGCCCGGTTGTTTTTTTCGCGAAACAATCGCTGCATCCCTCTTCGGATGGGGTTAAAGATGGAAGGCAAAGCTCCAAAAGAGAATTTCTTAAAGAGAGATGGAAGGATGACAGAAAGAATCATTCCCACTCCTATGGCGATGGAAATAATCTGTTGATATCCCAGCATTTTAAATCCGGCGCCTATCAGTCCGAAGAGCGCCCCCATTAGGCTGTAGGTTATGATCCGACCCAGGCTCCAGAGCGTGCCGCCCCAGATTTTCTGAAGGATTGTATTGCCCCGCAGCGGCAAACTCAAGGCTATGGGGCCGCACATGCCAACGCAGTGAAGACTGCCCATCAGGCCAAGGACGAAGGCGGTTATCAGGATTGTCATTTGTTCATTTTAAATCAATTTATTTCTTCCAAAAAATCCTGAAAGGATTAAATTTGAATAGCCACCGGTGAAACCGGTGGAGTGAGACGAAGATTAAACCGGAACCCGGAAAGGGTTTAATATATTTAAATTATTGTTATTGAACCCTTTTGGGGTTCCGGTTCTTCTCTCATTTTTTACCACCGGTTGCACCGGTGGCTATTCAAATTTAACCACTTTGTGGTTTCAATAAATTTATAATCAAATCTAAAGTGAACTAAAGTGACTAGAGTACTTATGCATTGGGTATAATATTTTCGGAGTTCCCAACTTTATTAACTTTAGTCACTTTAGTTCACTTTAGTCACTTACTCAACATCAAGGATCTTCTTAATACTGTAATTTTCGTTCTTCAAACTCCATGAGAGGTACACCTGGTATCTGCCATGCATGAGTTGCGTTTTATCAATCAGAAATGGCGATTCTGCAGCTTTGAAATTTAGCCTGAGATCCTTCGTTTTGTCTGACGACCGGAAGAAATAGACTTGCACGGAACCGGCAGATGTTATCAATCCTTTGGACAGTTCAATTTGCACCTGATTACCTGTTGTGCTGATTTTAATGCTATCCTGGTAAGTTACTGATCTTTGGTTGATGTTGATCTGATCGGTGTATTTGGCGCCTTTCTGGTAATAATCATCCGATACAAGGTCATTGTTTTGTCGCATCGCAAAAAAGACAAAACTAAATACCCAGATAAAAAAAATCAGGAAAAAGATAATGAGACCATTCCCCCAGTTGAGTTTCACCTTCATTTGTAATTTGTAATTTTTAATTTTTCAGTCATGGTCCCAGGAAATTGGTGGTTACTGTCTCTTTAAGTTCATCACCGCTGAACATACCAATTTTGCACTCAGTTTCTTTTCCTGTTAAAATGCTCTTTTTCAGTTTAATGATCAATGCCTCTTTCATCTTTCCTCCGGGCGGCAATATAACCTTTCCTTCGGCTATTGAGACTTCTCCATTGGGAATATTGAGTAACCGCAGTGTCAATTCGAGCGGTTCGTTCCCTTTGTTCAGAAACATGACTTGATAAATATTGGAATATGTTTCGCTATCAAGCTGCTGATAGAGTGTTCCTTGCGCCCGCCATAAGGTTACATCGATGGTTGTTCTCTTTCCTACCGTGAAGGCCAGAATCACCATGAGTACAACCAACACAGCGGTGTAAGCCACAGATCTGGTATTTATAAATTTCCGTTCGCCATTTTCCACTCCCTGAACCGAATCGTAACGAATGAGGTTATAGGGTCTGTTAATTTTCTTCATCACCAGGTTGCATTCATCGATGCAGGCAGCACAATGGATGCATTCGAGCTGGGAACCATCCCGAATATCTATCCCGGTGGGACAGACTGAGACACATTGCCGGCAGTTGATGCAATCACCTCCTTCCGTAACCTTTGAATTTCTTGGCTCTCCCCGTTTGTAATCATAGATCACGGAGATGGAGTTGTTGTCGAGCAATACCCCCTGCATCCTACCGTAAGGGCAAAAAAGTGTGCAAACCTGCTCCCTGAAGTATGTATAAATCCAATAGTAGAAGCCAGATAGTGCAAGCATAATTGAGAATCCTGCCAGATGCATTCCAACGGGTTCTGTAACGATTTCAAACAACTGACGCGGTCCGATGAACCACATCAGAAACACATTGGTAAAAAAGATTGAGATGATGATAAAGATGGTGTGTTTTACCAATGTCCGGATTTGAGAAGTGTCAGAGGGTACTCTTCTTCTCTTGCTATTTCTTCCGTTCCCTTCAAAAAGAAATTCAATTTTTCGATAAATAAGCTCTAGAAATAGTGTTTGCGGACAGGCCCACCCACACCATACACGTCCGAAAACTACCGTGAAAAGCACGATGGAAACCACTGTTACAGCCATGACCAGGGCGAGAATGTAGGTGTCCTCTGCAAAGACCATCTGACCGAAAAGGAAAAATCTCCGGTTGATGATGTCGAGTAACATAAAGGGGTGCCCGTTCACTTTGAGAAAGGGGGCGATCACCAAAAAAATCAGCAGTATGTACCCGACAATGTTTCTTCGCAGGTACCATTTGCCCTGAGGTTTTTTTGCATTGATCCACTTTCGCTGACCCGTAGCGTCAATGTTGTTCGGCCGGTCCCGAAAATCCTGATCGCTTAGTTTGTCCATGAAGGTTATTTACATTCTACTCCTTGCGGCGCTTTTGCATTTGGAGGATTAGATCCTGCTAAGGTACCTAAAATATAGGCAATAACACTCTTTATCTGGCCTTCGGTCATCATACTTTTGTATGGAGCCATCCCTTTTTCAGGAACGCCATCTGTGATCACTTTTTGCAAATCCGTAGGTTTGCAGCCATGAATCCAGAATTTATCGGTCATGTTCGGACCGATGGCATTTCCTTCACCTTTGGCGCCATGGCAGGCAATACACCCTTTCTCCGTGAAAAATTTAGCTCCTGCATCCATTTGCGCCTTGTCCATAACGAAAACTCCGGCTTGTTCTGAAGGATTTTGGTTTGACTGCTTTCCGGCTATGGCCATCTGCTTGTTGTATTCGCTGTACTGATCCCTTCCATTGTCGGGATAGCCAAAATAGCGGACAGCATAAAAGAGCGAAAAGCCAATGGTTCCCAGGAAAAGGAGGAGAACCCAATAGGGCGATGGATTATTTAACTCTTTGATCCCATCGTAATCATGATCTGAAAAATATTTTTCCTGTTTTTTGGCGTCGTCCTTACTATGTTTAATGATCTCTGTCATAACTAATATTTTAAGGTATTTCTTCGTTTTTCACATTTTCACATTTTCACATTTTCACGGTTTCACGGTTTTTCAACCTCTTCCTGGTCAAAAATTGATGATTTGAATTTGATCAGATCTTTTTTGGGAATGGTATAGGTATGGATGATCATTCCGATAAACAATCCGACAAAAATTAAGATTCCTACAATGTAGTACCACTCAATTCCATCAACTTTCGACAAGGTATCGTTTACAAATCCCATGATGATCTATTATTTTACGTTTGAGGCAGGTGATCCTGCAGGCGAAATATCTCTTCCAAGTTTGTGCAGGTAGGCAATTACGGCAATCACCTCTTTGGTCGGTTTGATGTCGACGCCAGCCAGTTTTAGTTCATCCACTATTATTTGGGCATCTGCCATGTAGGAGGCAACAGCTTGTTTGTCAAAACCTTCCTGGTAAGGTACGCCCAACATGCGCATGGCCCTGATCTTTGCCGGAATTATATTTATATCCGCTTCGTTTGATATCAGGAAAGGGTAGGCCGGCATAATTGATTTTGGAACTACTGCATTAGGCTTTGTGAAATGGTTGTAGTGCCAGATGGCTGTTTTATAGGTCGAACTACCCATGTATCCTGCCCTTGCCAAATCAGGTCCGGTCCG
>JAVHPO010000297.1:0-2153 GCA_036170635.1 Prolixibacteraceae bacterium
ATCTCCTTTTCGACGTCCATGTAATCTTTAGAGAGTCTGGCGATACGGAAACCGAAGGGTCGATCTTCGAAAACCAGGTAAGCAGTACCATCATCATCGATAAACTGGCCGATATCGCGGCTTTCGTGTCCAAGCGGACGGAACCTCTTTACATATTTGAACTCCCCATCCGGTTTGTCGCACGTGGCAACGCCAACTTCGGCAACTTTGTAACCTCTGTCGTCGAGGTGAAAATACATGACATATTTTTTTGTTCCTGCATTGTAGAAAACTTTGGGTCGCTCGAGCACCCATTTGTCAGAAATGGAGTCGGGCGGCAGCATCTTTACCACATTTCCCCTGAATTTCCAGTTCAAAAGATCTTTGGAGGAGTAGCAGCTCACGTAGCGGTATTTTGGATCGAGTCCCTTGCCGCGTTGTTCGCCGTACCAGAAATAGGTTTTTTTAATTTTGATGATCCCGCCACCGTGTGCCTGGATGTGGTTGCCATCTGTATCGGGCCAGATTTCGCAGGGTTTGATGCTATCCAGTCGTGCATGTTTTCCGGAAGATTGGGCATGAAGGACCTGAACCAGCGTCATGCTCAATAGTAGTAAAAAGCAATTGACCAAATACTTAAGGCTTTTCATGATAATATTTATAGCTAATGTGTTAACCTGATGGTATATGTAAATGAAGCCGGATCGGAAAAGATCTGATATTTTTCGAGTGGCCGGGGGCCGCAACTGGCCGAACCTACGCCCAAAGTTTTGGCAGCAATGCAGAATACTGTTGCGGTACTGGCGGGTAAGTCTATTTTATACTCTACGGGATACATTTGCTCGTCGGTGTGGGGTAGGACAGAGACCTGCATCAAATTTCCATCGGCTTGTACCGACATGGCAGGCATCTCATTACCGCTTAATTTTGCCCATCTTACCTCTTCGTGGTTTCCGCGTTCCATAGGCTTTTCATATTCGTATTGTTCATTCACGCCCAGTTCGTAAACGCCTACGTCAGAACCACTTTTGCGGTCGGAATAGTTCTCTATGGGCCCACGTCCAAAATAGGTCATGCGGTCAAGTCTTTTATCGAGCAACATGCGCACGCCAATTCGGGCCAGATTGATCCGCAACCCGACAAATTGGAGCTGATTATCAATCTTTACCGAGCCATCGCCTTTTACGAGATAACTTGCCGTATGATAGGCGCCAAATCCCTCTTTCCCGTCAGCTTTAATGATTGAAACCACTTTGACTGAACTGTTATCCAACTGTTCAACCTTTAGATCAACCAGGCTATAGGTGAGATTATTTACACCAAATTTATTCCAGGCATTGTAAGCCCAGTCGTCATCGTTTCTGTGAGCGGCTCGCCATAAATGCAGTTTGGGCGAACCATCGGCAGTCAAAAGATTGGTCTTGTCTTGAATTAACTGGTTCATAAAACCAGTCTTCTTATCGAAACCTACTGAGAAACCGTTTCCGGAAATGGTTACCGATTGTGCGTCCTGGTTCAATTTTACGGTTTGTACAACGTTGGCTTCAACAACAGGCGGAGCGCTAACAGGGAGTTTGAATTGCATGGAAGCAACTTCAAAACCTTTGTCGGCCCAGAGGTTTTTTTCTTTTTGAGTATATGAAACACGCAGGAAATACTCAGCTCCGGCTTTAGGATGCTCAATCTTATAAGGGATATTTGCCCGGCCTTCCCTAAAGGCATTTATTCTTGGAAGATATATGGCTCCTTTGTCAATTTCCTTTCCATTTTCGGTCAGGCTCCATGATGCATCGAAACCTTCCAAAGAGATGAACTGAAATTTATTCTTGATTTTTATTGTTCCGAAAGCCGGCTCGATTAATTCGGTACCAATCCACTGAAATGCCTTTTTCATTTCCGGATAGTGCGGTTTAACGTTCGGACCTTCGGTAGAGCGATCGTATGAAATAACTCCTTTATGTATAAAATAATGGTTGTTGGGATATTCGCCAAAACCACCACCGTAAGCCAATATCGGATGATTCGGATCGCGCTTGTTCCACAATGCCTGATCCTGATACTCCCAAATAGCGCCGCCTACAATTTCCGGATTATTATCAAACACATTTGAGTATTCTTCCAACGACCCCATTGAATTGAACATAGCGTGTGCAAATTCGCAAATGTAGAAGGGT
>JAVHPO010000298.1:0-2153 GCA_036170635.1 Prolixibacteraceae bacterium
GGGTTGAACACTATGATACCGGCTTCCACAAATGGATCTACAACAAAGCAGATAAAGCCGATGACAGAATGTTTACAGATAAAAAATTCTACTGGGTTCCGCTTTCTCGCGATGAAATGAACAAAGCGCCACAGATAGTACAAAATCCAGGTTATTGATGATATATGTAGAGATGATTCGTGTAATATCTCTATGGTTTAATCAATGATTATAACAAATAAGGCCGGTAAAAAAATGCCGGCCTTTTTTGTTAAGGATATCATTATCCGGAAGCTTTGTTGAGATCGAAAAATTTGGTTAATTTTAAAAGGAATTCGTTCAAAATGGAGAAAAAACAATGACATTGTGTTGTCGAAAACCACCGTCATTTTGGAATTAATTCCCTCAGTGATCTTTAGAAAGATTAAACATATAAAAACAATCAAACACATATAATAATCTAATAATCAGTGAAATGAAAAAAGTATGTTTATTTTTATTTCTTGTGTTGCTTATGAATTTTGCATTTTCACAAGCGGCAAAAGTTCCGTCTGAGATAGAAAACCCTGAATGCTTAGGTATCAACAAAGAGCCTTATCACGCTACTTTGATGCCATATGGCACCTTGCAGGAGGCATTGGTTGCCAATCGACATTCATCATCGCTTTGCCGCAGTTTGAACGGTCAGTGGAAATTCAACTGGGTTCCGCGCCCGGAACAACGCCCGGTTGATTTTTACAAACCTGATTTTGACGTATCTGCATGGAAAGAAATTCCCGTACCCGCTAACTGGGAAGTACAAGGATACGGGACTCCCTTTTACCGTAATGCGGGTTATACCATCAGAAAAGATTTTCCGCATGTCATGAGCGAGCCGGAGGAAAAATATACTGCCTTCAAAGAACGAAACCCTGTGGGTAGTTACCGTCGGGAGTTTGATGTTCCTGTAGATTGGGCTGGTCGCCGCAATTTTATTTCGTTTGATGGAGTGGATTGCGCTTTCTTTCTGTGGGTAAACGGCGAAAAAGTAGGTTTCAGCGTTAATAGCCGGAATGCTGCCGATTTCGACCTAACAAAATATCTGAAACCAGGTAAAAACATGATTGCCGTTGAGGTGTACCAATACAGTTCTGGTACCTGGTTAGAAGATCAGGATATGTTCCGCCTACATGGGATATTTCGCAATGTTACGCTTTGGAGCGCTCCCCAGGTTCACATTCGCGATTTTTTTGTAAAACAAGATTTTGACAAGGATTACAAAGATGCAACCATTGAGGTATTGGCTAAAATTAAAAACTACGGCGATAAATCGGCCAAAGCCCAAACACTAACCGCTACTCTTTACGATAAAAGCGGAAAAGAGATAGCCAAAGCAAGTGCAACGTCGAAAGGAATCAATCCAAAACAGGAAGAGGCGCTAAACGTAAAATTTCAGGTTACCAATCCCGAAAAATGGACTGCCGAAACGCCTAATCTGTATACCATCGTTTTAACCAACTCCGAAGGCGAAATCATCTCTTCAAAAGTAGGTTTCCGTAAGATCGAAATCAAAGGCCGTATTTTCACGGTAAACGGTGTACCTATCAAACTGAAGGGGGTAAACCGTCACGAACACTGGTCGGATGTAGGCCATGCTGTCACCGAAGAACAAATGATCCGCGACCTTGAAGTTATCAAACAAGGTAATTGCAACCATGTCCGTACCTGCCATTATTCCGATGATCCACGCTGGTATGAGTTGTGCGACGAGTGGGGAATTTGGTTGGTAGCTGAAGCCAATGCAGAGTGTCACGGCTATGATGGCCGTTTCGACGAAGAGCCTACCATGAAGGCTGCTATTATTGACCGGAATGTGGCCAACGTTGAAAACTTTAAAAACCACCCTTCCGTTATCATCTGGTCTCTTGGAAACGAATGTGGTCGCGTTGGTTCTAATTTTGTGGCGGCCATGAATGCCATTAAGACCATCGATCCAACCCGGTTTGTTCATTACGAACGTTTCGGCATAGGGAAAAATAATCCATCAGATTTCGATGGCAAAATGTACGGGGTTCCTGATGATTTTGCCAAAATTGCCCAAAACAAAGAGCTGACCAAACCCTTCTACATTTGCGAATTTTCACACGCTATGTTCAATTCAATGGGGTCGTTGGAAGAATACTCAAATGTGTTTG
>JAVHPO010000299.1:0-2152 GCA_036170635.1 Prolixibacteraceae bacterium
CCTTAATTTCAATTTTTGTTATTTCCCCATCAGCTCTGCCAATTTATTGGCCAAATCTTCTCCACGAAGGTTTTTGGCAATAATTTTACCCTCCTTGTTGAGAAGGAAGGTGCAAGGAATGGCTGTAACGCCATATTTTTGGGCGATTTCACTCTGCCAGAATTTTAGTTCAGAAACCTGGTGCCAAACCAATTGGTCATCGGCAATAGCTTTTACCCATGCATCTTTCTCTCTGTCGAGCGAAACGCCGACTACATCGAAGCCCTTGTCCTTGTACTTAGTGTAAAGCGCTACCACATTAGGATTCTCATGACGACAAGGCTGGCACCATGCGGCCCAAAAGTCGATCATGACATATTTACCCCTGGTAGAAGAGAGGGTAAAAGTACCTCCATCAGGTGTAGGCAATGTAAAATCAGGAGCCATAGATCCCGTGTCTGTTGCTCTTTTCTTGTCGGCTATCTTTTTCAGTTCGGCAACATAGATTGAAGGGTGAACAGAAGGATCCAAAAATTTGATAAGCGTATCAATATCTGCGGCAGAAGCAGTCTCACCAAATTGCATCATGGCAACAAGGGGAGAAACAGTTGATTTTCTGTGCTCACGTATAAAATTTTTGGCGTATACGGATAGGTTTTGAACCATAGCTTCATAATCGATCTGTGCCTTTTTCATCCCTTGCTGGTCGCCGGATTGCTGAGCAGCAGTAAACCGCTGTTGCATGTCCTGCGACTCTTTTGAGAGATTCATCAATTCTGTTTGGTAAACCCTGAATTCTTCGTTGGATTTTGATCCTGTAACAACCGTCTTATCAAGACTATCGCTGTAAGCCTGAAGGGTAATGGTGCCATTTTCAGCAAAGAATTGGGCTACCATTTGCTGGGGAACCAGGGCAACAAAACGCAATTCTGGCAGATCAGCCTTGCCGGTAAGCTGAAATTTTCCCTTGCTAATCGTTGTAGAATCTTCAGGGACCCATTTCCCATTGGCAAATTTCATCAATTGAATTTTTCCGGTCTCCCTTCCTTTGATCTCACCTTTGATTACGAATTTATCAGGCTTGGCGCAGGATATGATACTCATGGTTATCAGCCCAAAAAATAGCATTTTTTTAATCATCTGGATAACTTTGTTTAAGGGTTGAACAACAACCCAGGTTAAATTTTAAAGGCTAAAAATAGGAAACATTTTCAGGAAAGACTCTTCAAAGCTTGTCAATGGTATTAAAATATTTTTTAAGCAACTCCTGTGCAGCGACAAAAGGACTCACTTTTTCCTCAGAGACAACCTGTTCCAACTTGTCAAGGTTAATCCGGACGAGGTTGTTTTGATAAAAATTGCTTTTCAGTTGAGCATCGATGGTTTCGTACATCCAGAATCTGGCCTGGCTGGATCGGCGCTCCTTAAAATAACCATTTCCTTTAACCAGCTCAAAATAGTCATTGATGCAAGCGGCGATTTCGCTCATTCCTGTCTTTCGCAACGACGAGCAGGTCATCACCTGAGGAATCCAGCCTGAAAGGGAAGGAGGGAAGAGATGCAGGGCATTGCGGTATTGAGTGGCGGTAGTATTGGCGCGGTGAATGTTATCTCCGTCGGCTTTGTTGATAACAACCGTGTCGGCCATCTCCATGATACCCCGTTTGATACCTTGTAACTCATCGCCAGCTCCTGCAATCTGGAGCAGAAGAAAAAAATCGACCATCGAATGGACGGCAGTCTCAGACTGACCAACTCCTACTGTTTCGATGAGAAGGGTGTCGAAACCAGCGGCTTCGCACAAAAGTATGGTCTCACGTGTTTTTCGGGCTACTCCACCCAGCGATCCGGAGGAGGGACTCGGGCGGATGTAAGCATTGGGATCGGTGGAAAGTTCTTCCATCCGGGTTTTGTCACCTAAAATAGATCCTTTTGAGCGTTCGGAGCTTGGGTCGATGGCTAAAACGGCCAGCTTCTTTCCAGAGGAGGTGAGATAGCTCCCGAATGATTCAATGAAAGTACTTTTCCCAGCACCTGGGACACCGGTAATGCCAATCCGTATGGATTTTCCGGAGTAGGGGAGACAACGGACAATGATTTCCTGAGCAATGCGTTGGTGATCAGGTTTATTGCTTTCAATCAATGTAACTGCCCTGCTCAATATGGTACGGTT
>JAVHPO010000300.1:0-11093 GCA_036170635.1 Prolixibacteraceae bacterium
CATGCAGGTTTTTCAGGAGAAATTCGGCTTTGCACCCAATTTAAGTATCCTGGATCTTCTTTTCAATGAAGGACCAATGGCCGTTGATATTTTGAAAAGTTCGATTGTAAAGTAGGAAAAGACTAGGGAGATGGGGAGATGGGGAGATGGGGAGAACTGAACTCCGAAATTGAAGAAGGGAAACAGAGAAACGGTGAAACGGTGATCGGTTTCCTCTTTGAAGCCGACTGCCTCTGTGTAACTCTGTGCTTCTCTGTGTAACTCTGTGTAATATTTACTGACCACCAATTTGGTAAATGCGAAATCCAAAATCCCTTTATTCGTTGCTTTGTATGATTCTCCGCATCAGCCTCATTTGGTGCGAGTAGCGGTTGGTATCAATGTTGTAGATGCCAAAATGATCGATGTTGTCAATCCTGACCTTTCCCGAGGAGTGAATAATCTTGTTCTTCTCCCAGATGATGCCCACATGCACAATCTTGCCCTCCTCGTTGTCGAAAAATGCCAGGTCACCCGGCAGGGCCTCTTCCACGAATGTGATGTTCTCTCCGATCAAAGCCTGCTGACCGGCATCTCTCGGAATCTTCATGCCAATCATCTTGTATAAAATCTGTGACAATCCGGAACAGTCAACCCCAAACGGAGAACGACCGCCCCAGAGGTATGGAGAATTAAAATATTTCAGCGCATTTTCTATCAAAACATTTCTTATATTTTTTTTGACTGGTTGAATTCTTTCCCCCTGAATAGAGTAGGAATCGCGACCTATCTTAAAGGTGTTGCTGGCCGGCTTGTAAAATGGGAGGGAACTTCCGGCTACGATCAGAAAATTTCCATAACCCAATTTGGGCTGAACAATGTTAAAAGGATTGGTGGTAACGATAAGCGGCTGTTGACCCAGATGCAGGAAGGTTTTCTCAGGTATTTCATTGACCATTTTCTGATCGATCCATCCTTCATATCCATCAAAGGACAGCTGAACCTTACACCATTTTTTGTTTTCATCAAGGATGCTGTAATGTTCTCCAAAGAGTATTTGGGTACACATTTCGCTTGTTTCACTTGGATCGGTGCGAACCGGAACAATGCTTAGGTTAGAGATTCCGTATCTCATTAAAAAATTACTATTTTTGATTCTTCCCAAAGATAGAAAATTATTGTCTCCTGACTAAGCGATTACTCCGGTAAAAGAGATGAACGACAACAAAAAAAATCGGTTAAGTCCCAAACAGGGGCACAGAATCTATCTGGCTGCACTCTTTCTGGTCACGACCGTTGTCCTCTACTTTGCACTTCCCCAGGAGGCACGTTTCCGGTACGAATACCAAAAAGGACGTCCGTGGATGCATGCCACACTATTTGCTCCGTACAATTTCGCTATCTTGAAATCTGAAAGTGAAATCATCCATGAAAAAGATTCTTTACTGAAAGAACAAATACCCTATCTAATTTATGCAGATTCGGTTACCAAACTTAGAATGGTTACACTTTCCAAAGACATTGATCGTATTAAACCTTCCAAAGCAAATGGCTCCCTGCAACTTACAGCGCTGAAGCTGAAATTGACGGAGATGTACAACCAAATTTATGAAATTGGAATTTTGGATCAGAACTTTATCAATAACTCAAATTCATCCAAGAAAAAGAGTCTCAAGATTCTAAAGAACAACATCGGCAAGGAGACCCAAATCACTTCACTGTTCTCGTTAAAAAGCGCCTACAACGAAATTAAGGTCAAGCTAGACGAATTAAAAAGTGTATATCCGGAATGGAGCACCTGGCTGGAGAATTTTCAACCAGAAACCTATCTTGTCAGTAACCTGATCCTGGATGCGGAACGCAACAGGCAGATGGAACAAAAGTTACTCGAAAACCTATCGACCAACCACGGCATCGTTCAGGAAGGCGAACGAATTATCTCACAGGGCGATATTGTATCGGCCCAAACATTCAATATCCTGGAATCATTTCGGATCACTTTCGAGAAAAACAGGGGTGAAAATTCCAAATATGTTTTGGTGATAATCGGAAGAGCAGTGCTGGTAGTTATGTTGCTTCTGACGCTCTATCTTTTTTTGCTCAATATCCGGAGAAAACTGATGCGCTCCAAAAGGGACATCTCATTCATCATGATCACCCTCACGGCAATGATCGTCTGCTGTTCCATGGTAATCCGGTTAGGTACTTTCGACATCTATGTGGTACCTTTTACTGCGCTGGCACTTATTATCCGCACCTTTCTGGATACCAGGGTGGCAATTTTCGTCAATATGATAGCTGCGCTCATCGTTGGATTCATGGTCGCCAATGGTTATGAATTTGTGCTTCTGCAGATTGTGGTCGGAAGCCTTGCCGTTATCAGTCTGAACAAAATGCAGAGGCGCGAACAACTCATCTTCACTGCCTTGATCGTATTTATTTCCTACTCTGTTATTTACATCGGAATATCGCTGATCCAGGAGGCAAACTTAAATGCCATTGAATGGATAAAAATCAGATGGTTTGCTACAAATGCCACCCTGACACTGATAACCTATCTGCTGATCTACATTCTCGAAAAGTCATTTGGTTTTGTCTCAGATGTTACCCTGATTGAACTAACCTATACCAACCATAAATTGCTCAAGAGACTGGCCATGGATGCCCCGGGAACCATGCACCACTCACTTCAGGTGGCCAATCTTTCCGAAATGGCCATTGCAAAGATCGGAGGTAACGCATTGCTTGTCAGGGCAGGTTCCCTGTACCATGATATTGGCAAAATAGTAAATTCTGGATACTTTATTGAAAATCAAATTATTGGAATAAATCCCCACGACAATCTCTCCAGCGAAGAGAGTGCAGCCATCATCATTGACCATGTGGAGCGTGGAGTAGAACTCGCCAGGAAACACAAATTACCGGAACAAATTATCGATTTTATCCAAACACACCACGGCACAACCAAAACAGGCTATTTCTTTCAAAAATATCTCAGCAACAATAGTTTGGATGAGGAAACTGAGAAGACATTTTCGTACAAGGGTCCTTTACCTACCACCCGCGAAACGGCAGTAGTGATGCTGGCCGACAGCATTGAAGCTGCTTCCAGAAGTCTGGCCGTAAAAAATTCGGAAAATATTCGCAATTTGGTAGAGAATATTTTCCGGCAGAAGGTTGAATTGGGACAATTGGAATATGCCCCGCTGACATTCAAGGATATCAGGGTTTTAAAAGATCTTTTTCACGAAAAATTGATTAATATTTACCACATCCGGGTCAACTATCCGGAGATTAAAAATTAAAAAAATGCGATTCAGAGGATTTATTTCTATTGTTGTTTTACTCTTTTTCTGCAACATGGCCATCCAGGCGCAGGAGAAAAAGGATACCAGTTATAAATTTACCTTGATCAAAGAACTGCCGCATACTTCGGTCAAAGATCAGTACAAAACCGGAACATGCTGGTCATTCGCCAGTGCCTCCTTTATCGAATCCGAATTGTTACGAATTGGAAAACCTGAAGTCGATCTTTCGGAAATGTTCCTGGTAAACCACTGCTACCGCGATAAAGCCGACCGCTATGTCAGGATGCAGGGAAACACCAATTTTGGTGGCGGGGGTTTGCTCCACGACATCCTTTATGTGATGAAAAATTACGGATTGGTACCTGAATCAAGTTATCCGGGATTAAATTACGGGGAGAAAAAACATGTTCACGGAGAAGTTGATAACCTTCTGAAGAACATGGTTGTATCTGTGGTCCAAAACAAAAACCACAAAATTTCGCCGGTCTGGTCTACAGCCTTCCAGAAAAGTGCGGATGCCTATTTCGGCGATATTCCCGAAGAATTTAAATATGAAAAGAAGAAATACACACCTTTGACATTCCTCTCAGATTTCTGTGGCGGTATCAATCCGGATGACTATGTAGAGATTACCTCATTCTCGCATCATCCATTCTATCAGCAATTTATACTGGAGGTGCCGGACAACTGGTTGTGGGCAAAGTTGTACAACGTGCAGCTCAACGATTTGCAGCAAATCATTGACAACGCTCTTGACAAGGGCTATACTGTAGCCTGGGCTGCCGATGTAAGTGAAAAAGGATTTGCTACTTCTCAAAAGGGTGTCGCGGTCGTACCTGAAGCCAGCAAAACCGATATGACTGATGCCGAAATAACCAAATGGGAGAAACTTTCCGATGCAGAAAAAGAGAAGGAGTTGTACAAATTAAGCAAGCCGGGAAAAGAGAAAGTAATCACCCAGGAAATTCGTCAGGCTGCTTTTGATTCACAGGAGACTACAGACGATCACGCCATGCACATCATCGGCACAGCCAAAGACCAGAATGGTACCATCTATTACAAAATCAAGAATTCGTGGGGCCCTTACAACAGCTATGACGGATATTTTTATGCATCAGCGCCTTACATTCAATACAAGACAACAGCGATCATGGTGCACAAAGACGCGGTTCCGCAGGAACTCAGAAAAAAACTTGGATTCTGAGTTTTTTAGGACAGCGCACAAAAAGAGCATATTTTTTAGATAAAAAATTTCTTTCAGAGGAAAATAATATCTATTTTTGCAGCCGATTTCCGTACGCAATCTCTGGCAGCAAACAACTGGACACTGTTATATTGCGTTCGTCAAACAAGTAAAAACAATTGTAATGGATTTAATTAAAATTGCTGAAAATGCGTTTTTAGCAGAACAAAAGGAGTTTCCGGCATTTCACCCTGGTGACACCATCACCGTAAGGTACAAAATCGTCGAGGGTAACAAAGAGCGGATTCAGAACTACAAAGGAACTGTAATTCAAATCAAAGGTACCGGAACTACCAAAACCTTTACTGTTCGTAAAATGTCGGGTAACGTAGGCGTTGAGCGTATTTTCCCGATGACTTCACCGTTTATTGACGGAATCGAAGTAAATCGCATGGGTCATGTTCGTCGTGCACGGTTGTTCTATTTGCGCAGCCTCACCGGCAAAAAAGCCCGTATCAAAGAGAAAAGATTTTAATCAAAATTGGTTGACAAAAAAGGTTCTCAAAAGGAACCTTTTTTTTTGCTCCTGAAAAGGTGCCGGTGCTCCGAAAACCAATTTTTTCCTACCTTTATACAAACCATTCAGCTATGACCTTATCTCCCAGGGAAAGACTTTTTTCGACCAGGTGGTTCCTTGATTACGGGATGATAACCATCGGATCATTCATCATGGCCGTGGGTTACGTCTATTTCATTACTCCGCACAAGATCGTTCCCGGCGGGGTTTATGGTCTTGGCATCATTGTCCACTACCTGACCAAAGGAATGTCCATTTGGCCTGACGGCTTCCCGATAGGCCTCTTCAACTTACTGGTAAACATTCCATTAACATACATTGGCATCAAAACACTGGGGCGTCGGTTCGGTGTTAAGACCATCTATGGTTTCGTCTCATCCTCCATTTTTATGGATGGAATTACCATGATGCGGATGGTCGGAGATGCCCCGCTGGTGCAGGATGTATTGCTTTCCTGTATTTTCGGGGGAGTTTTGACAGGAATCGGTCTGGGCCTGATATTCAAATCGAGGGCCACATCCGGTGGCAGCGATATTGTGGCCATGATCATCACAAAGTACACACGTATTCCTATTGGCCAGATGCTCATCTGGGTCGATAGTGCCATTGTAATAGTGGCCCTTGCCGCCTTCAAAGACTGGCAAATTCCGCTCTACAGCATCCTGGTCATCTACATCACCGGTCGTGCGGTGGACATGATTCTGGAGGGGGCCAACTACAACAAAGCCCTGATCATCATTTCGGAAGAGCACGAGAAAATCAGGGACAAAATTGTCATCGACCTCGAACGCGGGGGCACTTATCTGAAGGGTGTTGGCATGTACACCAATGCCGAGAAGAATGTAATTTTCACGGTAGTAAGCCGCAGGGAGGTGGCCATTCTGGAAGAACAGATTGCCGCTATTGATCCGCATGCCTTCATCACCATCATGGATGCGAGCGAGATTTTGGGCGAGGGTTTCCGCTCACTAAAGCATAAGGTTGAAGATTAATATCTTATCAGGATTTTTTTGAAAAGGAGCGAATCCAATCGATTTCGAAACGATGCGGAAGAAGGTGCTCATTAACTTCTCCATGAAGCGTTGTGAGCAAATGGATAAACAACGGTTCCTTCAATGAAACTGAATTACTGTAAACCTCTGATCCGTTAATTTTCCATACCAATTGATTGCCGAATATTTCTAATCTGAAAATGTGGTAATGCTCATCATTCAGACCGCCCAACCGAACATATTTGGAAGATTTTCCACCTTGACGATCAACTATTCCCAATCCCACACCATTTTTAGTGCTCCTGAAAAGATCAATCTGCGGAAATGCGGATTCGCCTGTCAAAGTAAAAGCTGAAGTGATGGAAGGATCCTTCTTAAACCTCACCTTTGTCTCGATAATCCCTTCCTTCAAACGAAAACTGGCAGCACTGTTAAGGATTCCTGAGGAGTATTCATATTGCCTTGGAAGAAGTCCGACAGCAGGATCCCATACAGTGCCCTGGATTTTCTCTTTCTTCGCCCAAATAGAGAGCGTTTTATTGTTCAATTCAATGTTCTTCTCCCCGTTGAAACCCTGCATTTCGTCCTTTTGGGAAAAACTTATTCCCGCAGTTCGATAAGCAATCCAGTTTTCTGGCTGCCAGAGTTTGTTATCCAATTTTTTTTTCGTAAAATTTGCCTCAAAAGCAATATCCCATTTTTCGAAGAAGTCAAGTTCCCTGGCCCTTTTAAGCTTCCTGTAATCCGCCATAAACTTGCCTTTATCCATCGCATTAAATGACAATACATCTTTGTACTGCTCACTTTTAAGAAACCTCTTCTTATCCTTCAAATAGGTAATTTTGTCGTTAAACTCCCTGGAAGATGTTAAGGATTTTAACTCCCCAAATCGATTTAATTCTTTGGATTCTATTGTTTTAAGATAAGTGAGATAACTTTCAGAACTGCTGAATTTTCTCCAGAAAGTGATGTCCCCACTTTTCCTGAGATGATTAAATTCCTTTAAGATCAGATAATCAGGAGTTTTAACAAATTCTTTCTTTTTCAGACCGGCTCTCCGGTTCACGAATTCAACCGATTCAACCTCCTTTTGTACCTCTATAAATCTTTTAAGTGCATGTCCTGACAAAATATTCTGCAACCTCGACAAACGGTTGGAACCCAAAATTTTGTGGTAATTTTTTATGGCATACGAACCGGCCAATGTTTTGTACTCCTTGAGAAGTTTCTCTTCTTTGCTTCCGGCAAATTGAAGAGATTCGATCGCCCTCCTTTTGTGTTGGAAATCGGATGATTCAATAAGGTTCTTTAAGTCTTCGAATTGCTTCAATTCGGCAGAACTCTCCATTGCATTGAGATCGTCCCTCATTTTAATCAGTTTTTCCCATTTTGCGTTGAGTTGATCAGCAGTGGGAAGCAGTCCTAAAGCACATTTCAGTCTAAAAGGGATTGACATGATGGTTGAATTAGTTATTGAACAAATTTAGAATAATCCCAGAAAAAAATGGCTAGTTTTGGCAAAAAGAGTTCAAATGATCTTACTTCCCGAGTCTTTTGAAAATAGGATGAAAGTCATTCTGGGTGCAGAATTTCATAAATTCAACGATTCTCTCTCCTCTGCCATCCAACACTCGATTCGAATCAATACAAAAAAGATAAGGAAAGTTGTAGATTTGAAACCGGTTCAGACCTGTTCAACAGGATATTACCTTCCTCAACGACCAATCTACACGCTCGATCCGCTCTTTCATGCAGGCGCTTATTATGTACAGGAGTCGAGTTCGATGTTTCTTGAGCAATTCATCCGCCACAGTCCAATAAAACCTCTGCGTGTACTCGATTTATGCGCCGCTCCGGGCGGCAAATCCACCCAATTAAGTTCACTCCTTCCGTCTGATTCACTCCTGGTAAGCAACGAGGTGATCCATTCCAGGGCTTTGGTATTGTCCGAGAATCTCAAAAAATGGGGAAACCCGAACGTGGTGGTTACCTGCAATGATCCAAGGGACTTTTCCCGCCTTCCCGGTTTTTTCGACATCATTGTCGTCGATGCCCCCTGCTCTGGAGAGGGGTTGTTCCGGCGCGATCCATCCGCCATTGATGAGTGGTCGGACTGCAATGCTGCCTTATGTTCGCAGCGGCAGAGAAGGATTCTGGCTGATGTCTGGCCGGCTTTGGCAGAAGACGGGATGCTGGTCTATAGCACCTGCACCTATAATCCGGCTGAAAATGAGGAGAACATCTCCTGGCTTTCAGAATTTGCCGAAGTGGAGGGTATTGAACTGGCTATCCCTGAAGACTGGGGAATCGTCACAACCGAAGCCAACAACATTCCATGTTACCGCTTCTATCCGCACAATGTACCGGGAGAGGGCTATTTTACCGCTGCAGTTCAAAAAAAAGGGAGGGTTGACGGAGAGAAGCGCAGCAAAGAAAAATCCGCGCTACCGCTTGCCTCCAGGGCAGAGCAATCAGTTTTGAGTGATTTGCTACTACAACTTCCAATTTCTCTGGTGAAGTTCGAAGAAAATTTTCTGGCCTTTCCGACCAACCAGCTTCAGTCGTTGGACCAGGTCAAAGCCGCACTTCGAATCGTTCATGCCGGGGTGAAAGTCGGAGAGATCAAACAGACCAGCCTTGTTCCTGCCCACGAACTTGCCGTTTCCACCATCATCAACACAGCGCATTTTCCTTCGCTTGACCTTTCGCTTGAACAGTCGATCAGTTTTTTGAAAAGGGATGATTTCCGGCTGGATTTTCAGGATCAGGGATGGAACCTGCTTACCTACTATAGCCATCCGCTCGGGTGGGCCAAAAATATCAGAAACCGGTTCAACAACGGCTATCCCAAAGAGTGGCGCATACGAATGTCAACCAGCGAATTTACCGGGGAGAGGCTGGTTGAAGAGGCTAAAAAATTCCCCTTAAAACGCTGATAACTTTTCCAAAGTTCGATACTTTGCTCATTCCCTTATCAAATGATGAAACTTTGGAAAAGTTGTATCAATTTCCACATTTCCAAATTTTCACATTGTTCCCTTAATCCATCCTCCCCTTGTAATCCTCATACCCGAACTCCCGCAGCAGGGCAAACCCGTTCGCTTCATTCCAAATCCCGATCGAAGGATGCGCAACGCCATTGAACATGGTCGTTTTGACTATCGTATAGTGAATCATATCTTCAAACAGAATGGGGTCTCCCGGTTTGAGTGGTTGATCGAACGACCAATAGCCCATATAATCCCCTGCCAAACAGGAATTTCCACCCATTCTGTAGGCAAATTTCCCTTCAACGGCTTCCTGGTAAGCCCCCCTGATTTTGGGTTGGTAGGGCATCTCCAGACAGTCGGGCATATGGGCAGTAAATGATACATTTAGGATGGCCGTTTTGATCCCTTTGTTTTCGACCACATCAACCACCGAAGCCAGTAAAAATCCAGTTTCCCAGGCAAAAGCACTGCCCGGTTCAAGGATGACCGACAGATTTGGCCACCTGGATTTAAATGATTGAAGTACACTGACAAGATGGTTCGCATCATAGTCTTTTCGGGTCATCAGATGTCCCCCGCCAAAATTGACCCATCTCAATTGACCCAGAAATTTCCCAAAATGCAATTCAAAAGCCACCAGGGTTTTCTCCAGATCGTAGGATGTCGACTCGCACAGGGTGTGAAAATGAAATCCTTCAACACCTGCCGGGAGTTTGTCACCAAGCTGATCTGCAGTGATACCGAGCCTTGCACCCGGGGCACAGGGATTGTACAATTCAGTTACGACCTCAGAAAACTCAGGATTAACCCTTAAACCTATCGTGATCGGTCTTTGATAAGCCATAACGCGATCAATAAAATGCTCCAGCTGGGTCAATGAATTGAAGGTAATGTGAGAAGAACAATCAAGCACCGTTTGGAAATCTGCATCCGTAAAAGCCGGGGAATAGGTGTGCGCCAGACTGTTCATCTCTTCGAAGGCCAGTCTGGCTTCGTTGGCCCCGCTGGCCGTTGCCCCTGTAATGTATTCACGTACAATCGGAAAGACTTTCCACAGCGAGAAGCCCTTGAAAGCAAGGATAATCTCTACACCTGCCTCCTGACTGACGTTCCGGATCTTCTCCAGATTTTTGCGCAGCAGGCTCTCCTCAATGACGTAACAGGGGTTGGGTATTTTTGAAAGATCGATGGACATGTTAATTTGTTAATTTGAAAATGTGAAAATTAAAAATTGTTGGCCTTGATCGAAGAAATCTTCCGAAAAATTCGTTTTTGTCATGTAAAATACTTATATTTAAGGTAGTATAACCAAGCTCATTGCTTTCGAATCTTACCGGCAAAGATAAAATTAATTAAACAATCTCTTTCGGTTGGCCGGATTGGAATCTATGCAGCAAATCGGAAGTGTTTAATTCTGTTCTTCAAAATATTTTAGCCTTTTCCTAAAATAAATCCTTCCCTACTTTTTTATGAGAGTGAACGACCGTAAATTTACATAGAGTTCGTGCACAAAACTTAGGCAGATCCGAAAAGCCTGAAAAAGAGTAGGATTTTATTCAATACATTACGATCATGAAAGAGTTAGAAAAAAGTGAATTAATGGAGGTGGATGGAGGAGTATTGCCATGGTTGATAGCCGTAGGAATTGCAGCAATAGGCCAAATAATTTCAGATTGGGACAATTTTGAAAGAGGACTTTTAGGAAAACCATACAAAGCAAAATGAAATGAAAGAGTTAAAATTTGAAGAATTGAAGAATATTGAAGGCGGTGCATCTTTTGCATACCGCGTTGGTCAACTATTAAGAGGAGTTTTCATGTCCGCAGGAAACCCTGGAGGTTATTGTAATTTTATTATGGGCTGTGTAATTAATGAAGAAGCTGCTAACAATAAATAACAATGTAATTAGGAATGAGGTTAGCAGGACTAACCTCATTCTTAGAATATTAATTTAAAAGAACGGATATGCAAAAAAAATCCAAAAAAGAATTAGTCCGAATGATTTCATTTTTAGTCGTGTTGGTCCTTGCCATATTAATTTTTTCTAATTGGGATACTATTGAG
>JAVHPO010000301.1:0-11092 GCA_036170635.1 Prolixibacteraceae bacterium
GGCGCCGCTCCCCCGCCCTACATGGTAAAAACCCCTCGACATACTGTAGTGGATGATGTCCCAGGCGATCAGGAAATAGGAGGAGAAACCGAGATTGTCGATGATCTCCAGCTCGTGTTTGATCCGCTCTTTGGCTACCTGGTTGTTTTTGCCGTAACGGTACAGCATCCCGTCGTTGGCCAGCTTCTGCAGGAGCAACCGGTCGTCCTCCCTGGTTTTGCTGTAGGTCAGCTTGTTCTTGCTCACTTTGAATTCGATGTCGATGGAACACTGATCCATCAGCCACTCTGTATTCTCCACAATTTCGGGATACCGCTGAAACAGTTCCTGCAATTTCCAGGGAGGAACCATCACCTGGTCGGGATCGGCAAACTGGTGAGGTTGCAATTTGCTCAGCAGGATGTTGTGGTCGATGGCCCGCAGGCATTTGTGGATTAGCAACGATTTGTCGTCCATAAATGTAATGGGTTGCCACACCACCAGCTTCTCCGGATAGTCGAGGTATTCGGAGGTGACCAGTTTGTTGACCTGGTGGGGACGGATGCCAGTGAATTCATTGTCGGCCAGCGCCGAACCAGGCATCTTCCCGAATGGGTAAATCACAAATACCTGCCTGAAATCAGGGGCCTCTTCTTCAAAATCTCTCTTGCTCAGGTTATGCAGGGTCAGGTACTCGTTCAGCTCCCTCAGCCCCTCCCTGTTTTTGGCAATCCCGATAAAAAGCAGTTCATCCCCATTCCGGAATTCCACACCGGCTATCGGTTTTATATTCCGCTCCTTTGCCCTTTTGACAAATTCCGGAATCCCCATGGAGGTGTTGATATCCGTCAGTGCAAGGGCCGATATCCCTTGCATCGCCGCCTGATCCAGCAGCTGATCGATGCCCATGGTGCCGTAGCGGAGGCTGTAGTAGGAGTGCGTATTAATATACATCTTGCTTGTGGTTGTTAAACCGTCAAGGGCTTCAAGACCTTGACGGTTTTGGGGACTGGCGGTATCCTCAACTCTCCGGATGCATGCTGGATGGCATCTGATCCGTAGTGAAGCCGGATCTTGTCCATGGAGAGATACAATTTGATTTGCTCTTCGTTGTCGTCGAACAGGTTCAGCTGCTGCACCCCGTGGACCAATCCGCCCAGCTTCACTCCGACAAGACGGATCAGCATCCTTCGCTCATAAAGCCGTTTGAATAACTCCCTGACAACCCCAATCAATACGTGGTCGAAGGAGGTGTAGGAGATCTTTTTCTGCAGCGTATGTGTGTCATAATTGGCATACCTGATCTTCACCGTTACCACGGAGGTGAGCTTCTCATTTTTCCGGAGTTTGAAGCAGAGCTTCTCCGTCATCGTGATCAGAAGCCGGTCGAGCATCGCCACATCGATGGTGTCGGTTTCGAAGGTGCGCTCCTTGCTGATCGATTTCTCCTCGCTGTAGGGCACCACCGGGGTGAAATCGATGCCGTGGGCGCGCCTCCAGATCTCGATGCCGTTTTTGCCCAGCACACTTTGCACCATTTCGACAGGAACGGAGCTCAGTGTTTGGATGGTGGATACTCCCATCGACCTCAACAGCTGATAGGTCTTGTCTCCAACCATCGGAATTTTTCTGATCGACAGGGGATTTAAAAAAGGCTGAACAAAATCTTTGTCAACATGCTTTTCCCCGTTGGGTTTGGCTTCACCCGTGGCAATCTTGCTCACGGTCTTGTTCACCGAGAGGCCGAAGGAGATGGGCAGGCCCGTTTCGCTGATGATGGATTGACGCAATTCGTGCGACCATTTGAGGGCGCCCCAATAGCGGTCGATCCCGGTGATATCGAGGTAGTGCTCGTCGATGGAAGCCTTTTCGTACATCGGGGCCTTCGCGGCAATCACCTCCGTCACCAGCTTGGAATATCTGCTGTAGGAGTCCATGTCGCCGCGGATCACGACCGCTTCGCGGCAGAGGTTCAGCGCCATCTTCATCGGCATGGCCGAATGGACCCCGAATCTCCGTGCTTCGTAACTGCAGCTGGCCACCACTCCCCGGTCCGAGATTCCGCCAATGACCACGGGCTTGCCAATGAGGTCCGAATTAAGCAACCGCTCCACCGATACGAAAAACGTATCCAGGTCCATGTGTAATATTGTTCTGTCCTGATGCTGCATTCTACTAAGGTTGCCTGTTAAAAATAAGGTTTTACAAATCTCAATTGGTCCAATAAACCAGCAGCTTTTCCCTTCGTGACCCTTTGTGATATCCTTCGTGACCTTTGTAGTGAGATTTAAAAATTTAACCACAAGGCCCCAAAGGATACCACGAACACAAAAAAATACTGAATTACTTGTTCAATCCGAAATAATTATTTACTTTTGACTATATAAATGTCAATCGTACGACTACAATATAATCAATTTTAAAACATTTGGTGCATGTTCCTCTCAGAAAATTTAAAATTTTTGCGAAAAAGAAGGAAGCTGACGCAACAGGATATGGCAGAGACGCTGAAGACCAAAAGGTCGAGCATCAACAATTATGAGAACGGTACAACCTTTCCGCCTGTAAACATCCTGATCGGTCTCTCCGACCTGTTTCATCTCTCCATCGATACGCTGGTGCGCATCAACCTGTCGGGATTGCGCGAGAGCCAGATGTATGTCATTGAGCACGGATCGGATGTGTTTGTGAAGGGGAATGAGGTGCGGGTGCTGGCAACTACCGTGGATTCGCGGAACAAGGAGAACATCGAGATTGTCTCCATCAAGGCGAAGGCCGGTTATACAACAGGCTATTTTGACCCGGAGTTCATCTCCGCCCTACCCAATTTTCAGCTTCCGATCTTAACGAGGGAGAGAAAATACAGGGCCTTTCAGATTTCGGGGGATTCGATGCTGCCGGTCCGCGACAAAAGCTGGGTGGTGGGGGAGTATGTGCAGGACCTGCGCTCCATCAAAGACGATCACCCCTATATTGTCCTGACCCTGAATGAAGGGATCGTCTTCAAGCTGATAAAGAATGAACTGGCAGGGAAGGGAAGCCTGAAGATGATCTCCCTCAACACCGAATACGTTCCCTACGATCTCCCGGTCAGCGAAATCAGAGAGATTTGGAAATTCGTGCTCTACATGACCGATGAAATTCCTGAACCTGCCGACAACCAGCAAATTTTCAAAAAACTGGAACAGATCCGGCAGGAGATCGGTGAGATTAGTTCGCGGAGTTCCCCTTCCCGGTAGGAAATAAACAAAAAACGAATAAACCGATTGAATGAGGTTTTGCTGTAGCTGTTTATCCCCTGACGGGGAAACTGCATCCCAGATATCTTGTTCTATTGAGCTTAATGCCCTGATGGGCAAAAGACACCATAACCAATCCAGCGAAACGGATTACCACTTCAATCATCGATGGCCTCCTTCTACTCATACCCCACCGAGGCATACCCTACCCAATGCCTGATGCCGGCTTTGGCTGTTATCCCCATTCGCAGATCATCCACCCTCAAGGGTTTGTGGTCGATGCTTGTGGAGTAGCCGATCTGTCTCCCGTCCAAAGGTTTTCCTTCTGTCAACTGCTGAAGATCAAGGGCCGTCGTCAGTCCAAATGGAACACTGTACCTCCCGCACCAGGTCCATTGATACTCCCTGTAATCCTCCGGTTTCACGGTAATTCCGGCAAATTTGAGAATTTTGTCCCTGTTGACCCTTCCTGCCAGACAGCTGTCCAGGATGAAATGCTCTTTCGCAATCGCCCTGACATATCCTGCACTGTCGGCGCCAAAGGGAGCCATGTTCTTTCCTCCCCAATCCTCGTCGCCGTAATGGACCGCATCGGTGGTGATGAGCAAGGCCACATCTTTCCCCCATTCGAGCCGGTGCCTCTTCATCCAGCCCGCAAGAGCCGTTGCAAGCGGTTGGGCAACTTCCTCCATTTTCTCCGTCTTCATGGCCGGGACCAGAATGGGAACAATTTCCACGTTCCTGTTGAAGTACTGCAAAAAAGGAAGCATACTTTCCACGGAATGTTCAACCTTTTGAAGGGTGTCGCTAATCAGGTAAAGCTCTATGGGCAAGGCGGCAATCAAATCCTCCCGGCAGGAGGATACTTTGATTTTTTGATACGGTCCGTGCCAGCTGGAATAGGTATCGAATACAATCTTGTCTGAAATATTCAGTTGCCTGGCCTTGTGCGCTACCCCCAAAATAATCACTGTTTTGGCTTTCAGGTTCTTAAGCAAAGCAAGATAATGACGTCCTGCGTAGGTATAGTCGTCGTGCGGACAGATGGCAACCCTCCAGGCGATATTTGGATCGATCGCGGCAACCACCTGTTCTCCTGAAGATGTCCGGCCGATCCGGCTCACAACCGAATCAACCTGCCAATCCAGATGCGCAAATCCGATCGTATCCACCAGCGGTCGCACAGTCAGGCCTGTTGCAATATTCCGGCCAGTTTCCCTGTTTTTGCAGGCTCCCATCCACAGGAGGACGCATAGTAGCAGAAGAGGTATCCTCATCCTTTTATTTTCCTAAATGCCTGAATGTATTTGTCGATGTATTCCTGTTTGAATTTTGATTTGTACTGCATCACAAACCGCGGATGCTCCAGTGCGATGATCTCTTTGAAAAACTGGTACTTTTCGTTCAAAACACGGATAAATTTTTCATTCTTACCGGTACCAAAACAATAGCACCGATCTGTCTCGATCCCCATGCGAAGCTGTTGCCGGAGACTTTCCACGCCGAAATCATATACCGCTGCTGTCAGTTCTTTGCTGTCGTAATAATTGTAGTTTTTCTCTTTTCCCGATCCGTCACGAGAGACAAATCCCAGCGGGAACACGGAATTGATGTAAAAATCACTGTAAAACACTGCAGGACCGCCGTACGCCTCGATGACTTCGTAAACAAAGACAGAGGAGGGCTCATGCGTACTCTTCCCGGCATAGTCAATACCACAGGGATCCTTCAGCCGCTTGGTATCGGTAAAGGGAATCCCGGTTACTCCGGCGCCAAACCGTCCCGGATTGATCCCCAGGATGAGATGGCGCGAGCGGTTGTCGCTGTAATACTTCCTGTAAAAGGCGGAAGAGACTGGCAAAATCTGTTCATTCTCCCTGAACGGGTTCATGATGCCGATTCCCGCCGGAAGCGGGTCGTTGAATTCGAGCAAGCTGTTAAATGCGATTACTCTTTCGGCAAAAGTGTCTGAACTATGATTCATCTGATCTAAATGATTAAACTGATGACGAACAAAATAAAATTCATGTCAATAGCAATAAATTTTGTCAGATAAAATCATGAAAATCACCTTAATCAGATGAATCATAGTTCAGACTATTTTGTTATCCCCTCCAGTGTAAACAGAAAGGCGTAATTCAGCGCCAGGTCTTTCAGGTAATCGAAACGTCCGCTGGCGCCGCCATGACCAAAATCCATGTTGGTATGAAGCAGCAGCATGTTCTGATCGGTCTTCATATCCCGGAGTTTGGCTACCCATTTGGAGGGCTCAAAATATTGTACCTGACTGTCGTGCAAACCGGTTGTGACCAGCATATTCGGATAGCTTTTCTTCTCCACATTTTCGTAGGGGGAATAGCTCTTCATATAGAAATAGGCCTCCTTCTCTTTGGGGTTTCCCCATTCGTCGAACTCATTGGTGGTAAGGGGAATGTTCTCATCCAGCATGGTATTCACAACATCCACAAACGGAACCTGCGCGATCACCCCATGCCACAGCCCGGGGGCCATGTTAACCACTGCACCCATCAGCAGTCCGCCGGCGCTTCCTCCCTGGGCATAAAGATGCTCCTTGCTGGTATATTTTTCCCTTACCAGGAATTCGCCACAATCGATAAAGTCGTTGAAGGTGTTGATCTTCTTCATCAGCTTTCCGTTTTCATACCAAAGACGACCCATCTCCTGTCCGCCGCGGATGTGCGCGATGGCATAGACGAATCCCCTGTTGAGCAGGCTCAGACGGGTGCTGCCGAAACTGGCATCCATGCTGGCGCCGTAACTTCCGTATCCGTACAAAAGCAGGGGCGCATGGCCATCCTTCTTGAATCCTTTTTTGTACACCAGCGAAATGGGAACTTTTGTCCCGTCTTTCGCGGTAGCATACAACCGTTCAGTTGCGTACTCTTTCGAATCGTAACCACCCAAAACCTCCTGTTGTTTCTTCAACGTTTTTTCTTTGGTGACCATGTTGTAATCGAAAGTCGAAAAGGGCGTTGTCAGGGAAGTATAACCATAGCGCAAATTAGCGCTGTTATACTCCGGATTGGCGCCAAAATTGGCCATATATGCTGCTTCTCCGAAATCAATATAATGCTCTGAATGATCTTTTAAGCTCCTGACCCTCAATTTCACCAAACCATCTTTGCGCTCATTGATAACGACAAAGTCCTTGAACTCTTCAACACTTTGAAGCAAAACATCCGGACGGACAGGAATTACCTCTTTCCAGGAAGTTGCCGATGTTTGGTCCAACGGACATTCCATGAGTTTAAAATTCTTCGCGTCATCCTTGTTGGTCAGGATCAGGAAGCGATCGGCCAGCGGAATGACATCGTACAAAACATCTTTCATCCGGGGAGCAAAGATTTTAAAAATACCGGCAGGTTTGGCGGCATCCACCATCCGATATTCTGAAGAAAGGGTGGCCGTTGAAACAATGAATATATACCTGTTGTTTTTGCTCTTCGCGACGCTGATGTAGTTGCTCTTGTCCTTTTCCTCATAAACCAAAGCATCCGTTTTGGCATCCTTCCCCATGGTATGCCGTTTTATTTTTTCAGAGAGAAGTGTGACCGGATTTTTCGAGGTATAAAAAATCGTTTTGTTGTCGTTGGCCCAGCAGGGGTCTCCTTCCGTATTTTCAATGGCATCTTTCAGGATCTCTCCTGTCTGAAGATCCTTGACATGGATGGTGTATTGTCTGCGGCTCACCAGATCGACCCCAAAAGCAA
Source organism: Prolixibacteraceae bacterium (assembly GCA_036170635.1). Lineage (GTDB taxonomy): Bacteria > Bacteroidota > Bacteroidia > Bacteroidales > Prolixibacteraceae > CAINVV01. The sequence continues at coordinate 6,950 of JAVHPO010000301.1, forward strand.
GATAACGGTTGTCTTCACTGATGTCAAAACCGGAAGCGGCATAATAGGCATGACCTTCGGCCATTTTGTCGACATCCAGGAGTATCTCTTCCGCGGCAGTCAGGCTTCCTTTTTTCCGGCAATATTTGTAATACTGCTTGCCATCGTCGGTCCGCGAATAGTAGAAATATCCGTTTTTAAACACCGGAACACTCTGGTCTTTCTCCTTGATCCTGTTTTTCATTTCCGTATAGAGATCTGCCTGAAACTGTTTTGTCCCTTGCATGACGTTATCCAGGTAGATGTTCTCGGCTTTCAGATAATCCACCACCTTTGTACTGTCCGGTCCTTTTCCGAAAAAATCGTACATCCAGTAGTAGTTATCCAATACTTTGTCTCCATGGAGGGTGCGCCAATGCTCTTTTTTGGCGGCTATGGGGGCTTTTGCTTTCATAAATTGTGCATTAACAGATAATACGTAAACGAAAAGGCTAAAAAATACAATAGACTTTTTCATTTGAAAATGATTTAATATTTATAGAGAATTTGTAGTATGAAAACTTCATGAGTTATCCTCCGGACAAAGCTAAAAAATTATATCCATCAATCTAACCCATTTGTCAATACACAAACCTATTTACAAAACCAAAGAGCCAAAATTCCCTCCCATAAACACATAGAAAAAACAATCTTTCCAATTTTGTAGATCGTGTACTTAATTAATTTTCAATTTTATTTAGATATCTCAAATAAAATATCTACATTTGTAGAGTCATTACAGAAAAATAAATTTGAAAACAACTTTAAGACATATCGCCACCATACAAACCGGAGTATTTGCAAAGCCTGTTGCAGAAGGAGAAATCGTCTATCTTCAAGCCAGGCACTTCGACGAAAATGGAGAGCTTGTCGGCTTGTTGCACCCTGATTTATTGGCTGAGGAAATAAGCGAAAAACATCTGCTGCTGGCAGGTGATGTATTGTTCTCAGCCAAAGGTACCAAAAATTTTGCTGCCATATTTGAAAGTCACAATCCTGCTTCAGTAGCCTCTACCTCCTTCTTTGTTCTCAGGGTACTGGATGGTTCTGTTTTACCCGAATACCTGGTCTGGTACATCAATCACCCCAACTCACAAAATTTTCTGAAAGGAGAAGCCAGAGGCACCTCAATCCCATCCATTTCAAAATCGATGCTTGAAAATCTGGAGATCTCAATACCTGATCTTAACACCCAAAAGTTGATTTTAAAAATTGCCAAACTTCGAAACAGGGAAAAGAAGCTGAAGCAACAAATTGAGACCCTTCGGGAGAAACAGATTCAACAACAAATAATCAATTCCATAAAATAGATCCATGACCAAAAAAATTACCCAGAAAGACATCAACGATGCAGTTTGGAAAGCCTGCGATACCTTTCGCGGAAGCATTGATCCGAGTATTTACAAGGATTATGTCTTGACCATGCTATTTGTCAAGTACCTCAGCGATGTACGTGACGACAAATACGAAACGCATCTGGCCAAATACAACGGCGATAAGGAACGGGCAGAAAGAGCGATGAAACACGAACGCTTCGTAGTACCCGAGCACAGCCATTTTAACTATTTGTACGAACACCGCAATGAACTGAACATTGGGGAACTGATCGATATTGGTCTGGAAGATCTGGTGGAAGCCAACCGCGACAAGCTATACAGTGAAGATGGGGCAGGGATTTTCCAGAACATCAATTTCAACAGCAGTGTGCTTGGCGATACCAAAGATAAAAACACCCGGTTGAAAAACCTATTGCTCGATTTTAACAAAGATTCCCTTGACCTTCGCCCGTCTCACCTGGAAGGGACAGATATCATTGGTGGGGCATATATGTTCCTGATTGAGAACTTTGCCAGCGATGCCGGGAAAAAAGCAGGGGAATTCTTCACTCCCAAAGAAGTTTCTACCCTGATTGCCAAACTCACCAAATCCAAACCAGGCTCCAGGATTTGTGACCCTACCTGCGGTTCTGCTTCACTGCTGATCAAGGCCGGAGAAGAGGTTGGTTCTGACAATTTTTCGCTTTACGGACAGGAAGCCAACGGCAGTACCTGGGCACTGGCAGTGATGAACATGTTTCTGCATGGTTTTGACAATGCTACCATTCGCTGGGGTGATACCATCCGCAATCCGAAACTGAAGGAGGGAGATGCCCTGATGAAATTTGATACTGTGGTTGCCAATCCCCCCTTCTCCCTGGACAAATGGGGAAAAGTAGACGACAAAGAGGAGAACAAATCCAGCGATAGCTTCGACCCTGAAACCGACAAATACACACGCTTCTGGAGGGGTATTCCGCCCAAAAGCAAGGGAGACTGGGCATTTATCAGCCACATGATCGAGACCACCTACGAAGGCAAAGGTAAAGTGGGTGTGGTAGTTCCACATGGGGTGTTATTCCGCGGAGCCAGTGAAGGTAAAATCCGACAGAAAACCATTGAGGAAAACATACTGGAAGCCGTAATCGGCCTGCCTGCCAACCTGTTTTTTGGGACAGGTATTCCGGCGGCTATTCTGATTTTCAACAGGGGTAAGGCCAATAATACCAATGTTCTGTTTATTGATGCCAGTAAACAATACGAATCGGCCAAAAACCAAAACAGGTTAAGGCCAGGCGATATTGACCACATTGTGGAAACCTACCAAAAATTTAATGAGGGTAAACTCCCTGCCGGAATTGGGGAGGACAAATTCAGCTACATTGCCACCTTTGATGAAATACAGGAGAATGACTTTAACCTGAATATTCCTCGTTATGTGGACACTTTCGAGGAAGAAGCAGAAGTGAATATTGCTGTAGTTCAGACAGAGATCGACAACCTGGAAGTAGAGCTGAAGGTAGTACAGGCTGAATTGGCTAAATATTTAAAGGAATTAACCGACTAACATGATCATCCAATACGCATCCGACCTTCATCTGGAATTCCCTGAGAACAAGGAATATCTCAAAGTCAATCCCCTGACACCCGGAGGCGATGTGTTATTGCTGGCAGGCGATGTTGTGCCTTTTGCCGTGATGGACAAACATGAAGATTTTTTCAGTTATGTTTCTGATCATTTTGAAACCACTTATTGGTTGCCGGGAAATCACGAATATTACTATTCTGATGCTGCAACCAAGTGCGGAACGATGAATGAGAAGATCAGGGACAATGTTTTTTTGGTGAATAATATTGCAATTCAGGACAGAAACATCCGTTATATTTTCTCCACACTCTGGTCTAAGATTAATGCGGGACATGAATGGCCAATTGAAAGAGCAATCAGCGATTTTCATGTGATCAAATTCAACGGAGCCCGATTTTCATCCATGCAGTTTAACCAGTTACACGAGGAGAACCTTAAGTTCTTAACTCAGGAATTACAGAATAAAAGCGAGGGGAAAACAATTGTTGTTACGCACCATGTGCCGACTTTGATGAATTATCCCGAAAAATACAAAGGTGATGTTCTGAACGATGCTTTTGGGGTGGAACTGTATGATTTAATAGAAGATAAAGGACCTGATTACTGGCTTTACGGACACACGCACAACAATACGCCTGATTTTATAATTGGGAAAACTCAAATGCGGACAAATCAGTTGGGTTATGTGAAGTATGGAGAACATAAGTATTTTAAAAACAGTACAAGTTTAGATGTGTGAAATTTTCTATATCAATATATTATCTTTATATTTGCGTGTTATCAAATATGTGTGATAACATGCAGAATATGTGATATAAATAATAGGGGATCAAAATGCAAAACACGATTGATTACATGAAGGAAATTTTTGGACTCGATTTAAATATAACCGAGATGCCCAAGGTCCAGGTAAATGCGTTGCCATTCTATATGGTCAATACATATCATTTTTGGGAGGGCAATCTGGTTGACCGAATCATCGTGTTTGCAAATAAGATTACTGCAGAGCATTTTACTCCCGACCAGTATAAAAAACAATTGGAATTGCTTGAACGCCACTTCAAAAATCCGGTAGTTTTTATTTTGCCCGACATTGAAGCTTACAAAAGGAACAGGCTAATTCAGAAGCGAATCAACTTTGTTGTTGCCAACAAACAGGTTTTTATCCCGGGGCTATTTATCGACATAAAAGAATATGCATTAAAAGCGCAAAAGAAAGAC
>JAVHPO010000302.1:0-11036 GCA_036170635.1 Prolixibacteraceae bacterium
AAAAGAAGAAATCAATACCTTTGTGGAAAGTATCTTTCTATGAAAAGTTTATTACTACTTCTTGTTTTTTGCATACTCTCCTTTTTATCCCTTTCGCAGGAAACTGTCAACAAAACCGATGCTAAAGGGCAGAAGCAGGGCAAATGGGTGAGCAGGTACCCTGGAGGAAGTCTGAAGTATGAGGGTTTTTTCAACCAAAACAAGCCAATCGGCGAGTGGAAAAGATACCACGAAAACGGGAAGATCAAGGCCATCATGTCCTACCGTCCCAACTCGGAACGGGTCTTTGCCTCACTTTTCGATGAAGAGGGAAAACTGTACGCCAAAGGGGTATTTGAGGGTACCTTGCGCGACAGCACCTGGAACTTCTATAGCGGAGAATTTCTGGTCTCTGTCGAAAACTACCACCTTGGCAAACGGGATGGGAAGGCCATTGGTTTCGACCAAAATAGGAAAAAGATCTGGGAGCGGGAGTTGAAGAACGACCTGCCGGATGGGAATGAGGTACAATTTTATCCATCCGGGATTAAAATGAAGGAGATTTTCTACAAGGAGGGAAAAAAGAGCGGACCTGCTTATTTTTATGATGAGAATGGGGTTAAATCCATGGAGGGCAGCTATCAGGATGATTTGTCTGATGGCGCCTGGAAGATATTTGAGAAAGATGGAAAATTGAAATATCAAATCCTGTACAAAAAGGGGGACATTGTCAACAAGGGTACCCTGGATACCATTCAAATCAACACCTTCAAGCAGTACGACAAAATAAAAGGGAAAATTCCTGAGCCAAAGTTAAAGGAGTCAGGGATGCCCTGAGAAAGTGCCTAAAGTGCCTAGAGTGAGCTAAAGTGACTAAAGTTACTGGAACGCAATGAGTTGAGGCCTTAATTTTTTTGACCGGAGGGCATCAAGCTCCATAGGAACAACGATTGTTTTTGGCAGATTTCCCGCTAGGGAATAGACCGGCATTCTGCGTTTGGGTTCATCCCCTGTCGGGGAATTCGGGATTCTGTTTTGCATTTTCTATTGATCTTGATGCCCTCCGGGCAAAAAAAGTCTCCTTCCGAATATCGAATAGGTCTGTCTTTTAAAGTTTTATCTCAATTTTTCTTACCGGAATCAATCTGACCGGCCCCAGCAAACCAGCTGCAGGCAGGGGAGAGAAGCCAAATTCACGCGGCACTTCGGTCGATTGGTCCTTGCTGCCATACCTGGAAACCAAATAATCCGGTACCGGTGTTGGCACTTTCATTGCTGCGATACGGTTGATCAAGGTGTTGGTAACCTGGATCCCGAGATGATTTATTCCCGTTTTCAAAAACTGCGTCACCTCAGGCTGCTGCCCGCGCATCCAGACGATGCCTGCCTCCCGGCCATTGATTTTGATCCCGGCAATATTTCCCACTTTCCCCAGGTCTAGATAAATTTTCTGATCCTTGGCCAAATATTCACCGGGAAGTGTAAAATCAATGCTGTAAGTGCCTGTTCCACTGAAAGATTTGGTCTGTTCATCTTTGCTCCAGGAGGTAAGATGGTCGGTGGTTGTCTGGTAAAGTGGAAATTCACTCCCTTTCAACTCCATTTGCCAGTTGCCTGAAACAACGAAGGGAGAGGGTAGGCCAACAACTTCCGAAACATAACTTTTGCTTTTCCCGGATGAATGAACGGTAGTCACAAAACGCCCGTTTGTGGCGGTTTCAGCTTCAACTGTACTGTTGTTGATGCCATTGATTTGTCTGAAATCCGATTGGGCTACATACTTTTCAGGTTCGCCTGGTGAGAACTCGAGGAAGAACGATTCGTAGGGCGCCATATTTATCGGGAGACAAATTCCATCCTTGTTGGTGCTGAAACAGGAAACTTCTGAAATTTTTCCGGTAAGGGGATCCCACTTGCGGATCATTTTGTTTTTTACCCTGAAAGTTACAGGGATGGAGCTGGTTTTGTCCTGGATATTAGCCACGAAATAGAACTCTTTCTCTCCGATCTTCCGGTGGATATATGTTAAGCCTTCATTTTTTCTCAACCCTTCCTGTGCGAAATCAATGCCAAAATCAGGGGCTATCCGGCTACGAAGGATCTTAAGAAAAGGATCGAGGTAGCTGCTCTGTTTATTCCACCAGATCTGCCGGTCAATCACATTGTTTAGCCTGTAGACCCTTCCTTTTCCGTATGCAAAACCGATGGTCGGATCATTTTTTGCCTCTTTAATACCGTAGAGGTTATTGGCGGACGTCGGATTGACCGTCGGTTCATTGAAGAGGCGGGTAACTATCTCCTTAACCTTGACATCCATCTCGGCGGCATTGGCCAAACCTGTCGACTTTTCCGGCAACCGTTCCAGGAAGAGCACCCTTCCTCCAAGCTTCACATATTTTTCAATGAACTCAAGTGTTTTAACCGGGATGGTCTCCACATTGGGGACGATCAGCAGTTTGTAAGCCATTTTTTGCACTTCGATATTTCCATCCGCAATGACAGCGCGGTTTTGAAGTATATCGTCGTTGATCAGGTCGTAATCGTAGCCGTTCGAAACAATCAAGCCGCCAAGTTCTCCCCAGTCGAATTCGCGGGTCCATTTTCTTGGATTGATCACATTAATAGCCCATTGATTGGCAAGCGGCGAATAGAGAGCAATGTCGGCCTGGAAATCTCCCTGCCTGAGCAAATAGGAGCATCGCGCGATGTATTCGGAGAGTTTGGGATAATATTTCCACCAGACATTTTGTGGCTGAATGTAGGCAGCAAAAGGGATGGAGCGTGAAGGCGCCACCTCTTGCTCCGGCAGGAAGTTGAAGCCATGGTTGTAAAATTTGGTGGCCCCCGAAAGCAGATAACCATCGCTGGCGATCTTCAGCTCTTCGAGCGTTTCGCGATAGCGCTCCCAGTGGATAAAGGTGTAGACCTCTGCCGAAACAATCTTTCGACCATAAAGATGTGCTCCGGAGGAGACATATTTCTTCGGCCCGATGCGTGTGTCGAACCAGTCGGCCTGATCCTTCTCTCCTGATGTTACCTCCATTTCGGGGATATGTGCCGTTCCTGCCGACTCAATGTTATCGGAATTGAAACCGTAAGTCTGTATGCGCCCTTTGATGTGGTGAGCCTCGCACCAGCCGAGGAAACTCTTGTAGAAGACATTCAGTCCCGTTTGGTGAAGGAATTCGTTCACATCGTACCTGATTTTTGGCGATTTATCCCCCAGTTCATACCAGATAGCCGGAAGATATGGGATCAGGTCGTATCCGTAGGTTTTCTGAAACTCCCCGAAAAGTCCGGTCGACCAGTTCATACCGCTAGCCAGGTTAGCCAGCTCAAAGCTGTCGGCAAAGAGCGACTCTACTGTCTTCCCGAATTCATCGCCAAAGGCAGCGTAAAATTTATTTCCCAGAAAGTCGCAGTAACGATCCATCGCACCTTTGTTGAAATGATCGACCGCATTGCCAATGCCGTTTTTCTTGAGCCAGAAGGCCATCAGTTTCCAGTCACCTTCCGGAACATCCCATGTCAGCCTCTTGTCTTGGACTTTGCCGGTCAGATTGATCACGGAGCTTTCGATGAGCCTACCTGATTTTTCCATTTTCCCGGCCATCAATGCCAACAGTTGCTCGCTGCCATCGAGCGTGGGGGAATAAACCTCCCACGACCTTTTGGTTTTGATCAACCTACCGGGAAGTTCACCCTTGAAAGTCTGTGGTCCGGTAAGATCAGTGAAGGTGGGAACCATATCTTTGCTGCGATCCTCTTCACGTACAAATTCCCCACCGATGACCCACCCGGGACCACCGAAATTAAGCGAGACCTCCATGTCCAGGCGTTTGGCCTCTTTGACGGTATGGGCAATCAATGCCATGTATTCATCGGAGAGATAGGGGACATTGCCTTTTTCGAACAAAGGCCCCATGGAGATCTGTTCCACTCCGCGAATACCGTGACTCCGCATTTGCTCCAGCTCACGGGTAATTTCCTCTTTCGAGCCTGCATTGCCTGACCACCACCAGCGGGTGTGCGGCCAGCAATCTTTCGGGGGTTGTACAAAGTTAGTTTCCATTGTTTTATCCAATGGTTGTGCCCTGAGATTAGCAACAGGGATGATTGGGACCAGCAAAACACTGATCAGAAATAGTTTGATTTGTAGCATAGTAGTAGATTTTCCGGAATAAAGATAATGTATTTCCGAATAATCTTGTGTCTGGATTGGTAGCAGTTTGCTGAAAAAAAGGTTCACGCAAAGGGCGCAAAGGAATATCGCAGAGTGCGCAAAGTGTTATTTGAGTGAATTAGTTAAAACTCTGTTTGATAGTTATTTGTTGATTGTTGAAATGCGACAGATTGCTTTGCACCGCTACAAATGACAGATTTTCAAAACTGTCATAAAAGGATTGTGCTATGATCAAAATTATGAATAGTTGAACAATCGATCTGTTATGTATTCGACAGATTATCAACAGATTGCTTCGTCGTTCCTCCTCGCAATGACGACAATAATACGAGGTCGTTGGATGAGGCGAGGGGTGGGTCAGAATACATGATTTGTTGTTAATTTTCACCCACCCCTCGCCTCATCCAACAGAACAACCAGCGACCGTCATTGCGACCGCGAGGCACGAGCGGGAAGCAATCTGCTGCCTACGCATTAAATTCAATTATTTAGACCTATTCGAATCATCTGTTTGATATTCATTTAGATACCATTCCAGTGTCAGTCTCACTACGCTGTTGTAGTTCATCACTCCTTCGTGGATTTTGTTGGTTTTGAGGTAGGCATTGTTGGCCGTTGTCTGGGCTTTGTCGAGGGTTTCGTTCCTCAGTTCTTTCCAGTGGTTTCGTTGGGCCATGATATCGGCCATGGCTTTTTTGTCGAACCTTTTGAGAAACTCCCTGATGGCCTCGTGGTGGAAGGGATCGGCGAAGAAATATTGCAAAAGCTGAATGCTGGCCGAATATTTCAGCCGGTTATCCTTACTCGAATTACAAATGTACCAGGCCATGAAATTGGCTTCAGCCTCTCCGGAGATTCCAAATTGATGGGCCTTCTCATGGGCCAACACGAAAGGATATTCGGTCGGAAGCAACTCACCGTTCAGATGGACTTCGTTAAAAAATGGTCCGAAATAGCCGCTGACACCGGATTTGGCAAAAAACCAGGTGTAAAGCATGGTTTTGGCATGTCTGCTTCCGTTGGGATAATGGTATCCGAATTTACCGGCGTTTTCCCGGTAGGATTGTTCTATCAGACTGTCGATGAGCGGATAGTCTGATATTTTTATCTCCACCCTGCTGGCATTGGCATCCGAGATCAGCGAATCAAGGACAGTCGGAAACATATCCTTTTTCTCGATGTGACGGGTCCAGTTGAGCCTTTTTTCGATGGGTTGCCTGAAGTAATTGAATCCCCATGAGAAATAAAAGAAGGCGTACAGAAGCGCTGCAAGCTGTAATGTACTAAGAATAAACAGTTTAAATTTGAATTTCGCAAAGATGACACCGCCCAGCAGATACAAAATAAGTAACACAAACATCGACCAGAAAACATCCCACAAGGAGAAGGAGAAAAATCCGCTGATGGTTGAGAACAGTGTGGCTATCACCGGGTAAACGGCATTGGAGTAATATTTTTCAATCGATTCAGGATGATCTGCCCCCAGTTCAACCAGAAGAAAGGTCATGCCTGCCGCCAGGAAAGGGATGAGATTGGCAAAGTATCGGTGAACTTTTTTCGCCTTGAGCTTCATGGTAATATGGCTTGATTTTCGGCATCAAAAATAGCCAAAAAGAGGCAGGCTCAACAAAATTTATCCGTTTGTGCAAACTCTGTTTTCCAATTTGTAACTTTGGGAAGAGGTCACAGGGATATCAGGACCGGTCGAAATTACATTTTTACAAAGGACAAATCAGGCATGGCCGAAAGACTAAGTTTATCCGAGCTAAACGGGGCAGTAAAAAAAGTGCTGGCAGCCAACTTTACGGCGCCGGTCTGGGTGGTTGGTGAGATCTCTGAGATCAACATCCATTCGAATGGCCATTGCTACCTCACGCTGATAGAAAAGGGCGAATCGGAAGACCGGATCGTTGCCCAGGCGCGTGCCACCATCTGGTCTTATACCTTCAGAATGCTTCGGCCCTTTTTCGAGACAACGACCGGGCAACAACTGACCGATGGTATCAAAGTTTTGTTGCAGGTATCTGTGGAGTTTCACGAAATGTACGGTTTTTCACTCAATGTCAGGAACATCGATCCGACCTATACCCTGGGGGATCAAGCCTTGAAGCGCAGGGAGATCATCCGGCGACTGACAGAAGAAGGGGTTCTCACCATGAACAAAGAGCTGGAACTACCACTGGTTCCGCAGAAAATCGCCATTATCTCTTCCCCCTCGGCTGCCGGATACGAAGATTTCATGGAACAACTGGCGAACAATGGCAATGGATACAAGTTTTATACAAAGCTTTTCCCCGCTGTGATGCAGGGGAATCAGGCCGAACAATCCATTGTTGAGGCGCTTGACCGGATCTATCCTTACGAGGATTTCTTTGATGTGGTGGTGATCATCAGGGGCGGAGGATCGCAAGTCGACCTGAGTTGCTTCGACAACTACAACATCGCCTACCACATTACGCAATTTCCATTGCCTGTACTCACTGGAATCGGACATGAAAAGGATGATTCCATTGCCGATCTGGTGGCCCATACCAGGCTGAAAACGCCTACAGCAGTGGCTGAGTTTATTCTGGATGGGGTTGCTGCATTTGAGGAGAGGATCAATCTGATGCAACAGGAGACCATCTCCCTTGTTGAAAACAGGATGGAGGAGGAGAAGGGCCTGCTTGAAGATCTGACAGGCGAACTCTCGAAGCTGGTGCGGGATCAGTTGGGAAACAAGAAAAGGGAACTAATGCAGCGAACATGGAGATTTCAGCAAGAGATAAAATTGACCCTGCAGAACAGCGAACACCGGTTGGGGAAAAAATTGCAGAAAGCGGATTTTCTGGTGGAGCGTATATTCTATAAGCACCGGCAAAAAATTGAGAAGGCCCGCAACATGCTGGATGTCACGATTCCCGGAAGCATTCTGGGGAAAAGGGAGCAGTTGGATCATTACCTCGAAAAATTCAGACACTTGTCAGCGAAAAGAATAGGTAATGAGAAACACAGAATTGAGCTTGCCGGTCAAAAGGCAATACTATCAGATCCGGCGAATATCCTGTTGAAGGGCTATTCAATAACCACTATCCGCGGTAAATTGGTGAAGGATATTGCCTTACTGAAGAATGATGAGGTAATGAATACCCGTTTTTTCAACGGGGTTGTTTCGAGTAAAATTATAGAAATTAAACAATCAGATAAAAATGACAATTAAAAAGGGACTATCCTACAAAGAAGCTATCAGCGAAATTGAGGAGATTTTGCAACAGATCGAAAACGATGAACCCGATGTAGATCAGCTTTCCGAAAAGGTTAAGAGACTATCAGTTTTGGTGACCTGGTGTCGCGAAAAGCTTCACCAAACAGAGGAAGAGATAGAAAAAATATTGAAAGAGATAGAAAAAAGCTAGCATTTCCGGAAGTATTGCCAATATCATTTTTGCTAACCATCAGATAAATAGGATTTTGCTTCTGGATGGATATCTTTTTTTTGTAGTTATTTTTTTTGCGGTTTTTGACTGAATATTCAGAAAATCTGGCTATCATTGTAGCAAGTAAAATCTCCCTTTGGTTTTATTAGACAACGAGTTAGTAAATAAACTATAACAAAATGGCAATTTCAAAAATTGATTTTACATTTGAAAATTTGCATTTCTCCTGCAAGGGAGACAATGCCTGGGTTGAGAAACAGTTGAACAATGTTCTCAGCCGGATTCCATCACTTCTTGCTGTACACAAAAAGGGAGAACCCATTGTGGAAGATGTAATTGAAGTGAACCAGGAAGATGAAAGGGAAGAGGTAATCGTAACTGATGCTAAACCCCCGGTTGCTAAAAGAGCTCCCAAAACCTCCCGGGATAAGAAAGTTAAAGTAGTTAAAGTGCCCAAGGTTAAAGTACCCAAGGTGAAGGTGGTTAAGGGAAAGGAGCTTAAAGAACCAAAAATCAAGGTCGCTAAGGTTCCAAAAGTAGCTAAAGTACCGAAAATAAAGATAGTAAAAGAACCAAAGGCGCCAAAGGAGGCCAAAGAAAAATCTTCGGGTGAAGTGGCTTCTCACTTGGAGGGAGAGGCTCCAAAGCGTGGCAGGAAACCAATAATTGGAGGTATGGCAGTTGCCAAACCCAAAAAAGCAAAAAAAAAAATAGAAGGAAATAAACCTGTTGATGAACAGATCGACTCCCCTCTGTCACAATTTATTGCTGATAAGAAAGCCACCACCAACCAGGTGCGGAAATTCCTGGCTACAGCTGTCTTTCTATCCAGAAGTAACAATGTCTCAAAGCTATCTACCTCAATGATCTCCAAGGCACTAAAATCCTATGGAATTGAGAAACTACAAAACGCAAGCGATTGTCTCAACAAAAATGAAAAGAAAGGCTATTGTATCAAAGATGGCAAAGAGTTCATCATTACCGAAAACGGATATCTATCCATAGAATAGCCTGTTAAAACTCAATCGACATTCCAAGAAGATAGCTAATTCCTGCTTGCGGGAAATAGCCATCTTCTTTTTGTCTTTTGCTTTCTGAATAATAGGAATATACCCAGGCATTTGACTCATATTTTGTGTTAAAAATGTTGTTGAGCGAAGCGAAGAAGCTCCATTTTTTAGCGAATTTCTGAGAGATCGTGGTTTCAATCCTTAGATTATTCACGAAGTAAGGATTCAGCGAACGGTCGTTATTGGAGGTGTTGTCGATGTATTGCCGGCTAACGTAAAGGGACTGGAAATTAATTCCTATCTTTTTCGATGGGGTCCACTCCAGGTTACTGCCTGCAGTCAGTGATGGCGAAAAGGCAATGTCTGTCGTGCCAAGGTCGTGGGTGATCTGTTCTCCCCAGTGGTCCCAATCATCGACGTACTCCACAAATCCGATAATTTTGTTGCGGCTCAGGGTGGCATGATGTTCCCACTTCAGATTATTCAGCAGTTGCAGTTTGCCGGTATATTCTATTCCCATTCTGTAACTTTTCGGAACATTGGTCATGATGGCGGCACCCACATCGTTGATTCTTCCTGTCAGAATCAACTGATCGCGGTAGTTCATGTTGTAGAGATTGATGCCATAGCTGTATTTCCCAATACCACCTTTGTACCCAAGTTCAAAATCGTTCAGTTTCTCTTGCGTTGGCGCTGGTTTGGATGGGTCAGCATCGGTATAATTGCTTCTGTTGGGTTCCCTGTGGGCGTTGCCATAGGAGAAATAGATGCTTTGATGATCGTTAAATGAATAAAAGGCGCCTATTTTTGGGTTCAGAAAGTCAAACAAGTGAGTCTGGTTCAAATTTCTCAAACCATCATCAACGCCGTCAATCCTGTAATTGATATGACGATACTGAACATCGGCATAGAGGGATAGTTTTTCGGTTAGCTGGTAATTTAGCTTCGCAAAAATATTAAAGTCCTTTTTTATCCCTTTCGACCTGTACCATTCGTGGTTGATTGGCAAGGCTCCGTAATATTGCGCCCAGATGACTTTACCGAAACTGTCGCCATTGTAGTTGTTCCAGGCAGAGCCTATTATCAATTCAGTCTTATTTTCTTTGTAGCTCAACGAACCCACCGCGCCATAGAAGTCATTGTCGAGCCATTTTCTGCGGACCAGGTCAGTTTTTTCGATGGTGGACCCACCCAGTGAGATCGAATTCATCAGATATGCCGAGAGCTCCTGATCCTGCTTGTACTCTTCGTAATAACCCCGTCCGTAGGTATAATGGAGGGAAAAATTGGCGCTGAACCTGTTGTCGAACTGGTGCGTATAGTGCAACTGGTAGTGATCTTGCTGGTAATTGTCTGTCTCGTTGTCGTAAAAGGAGACCTCTCCATTCTTGCCATTGATGATACCCGCCGGATTATAGGTGCGGTTGGTTTCCAGCATTGTGGAGGGAATGCCGTACCAGGCTTGGTACGTTTTTTCCTTGCCAGAGAACAATATCGCTTTCAGCATTGATTTTTTGGTGAAATATCCTCCCGAAAGGTAAAAGGAGTGAAGGTCGCTGGAGGCCCTGTCGATAAAGCCATCCGAATTGATTTTTGACAATCGTGCCTCTATGATAAATTTGCCGTCGATCAGGCCGGAACCTACCGTGACAGTGTTTTTCAGTGTCCCGAAGCTTCCGGCAGCGCTGCTCCATCCGGCATAACTTTGACGGTTCAGGTCGTTGGTCTGCATGTTGATGGTGCCACCAAAGGCTCCCGCACCGTTGGTAGAACTCCCCACACCGCGCTGTATTTGAATATTTCCGGTTGACGAAGCAAAGTCGGGCAGATCGACAAAATAGACACCGTGCGATTCTGCATCGTTGAAAGGAATCCCGTTGACTGTCACGTTGATACGGTTGGCATCGCTACCGCGGATTCTGAAATTGGTGTAACCTATTCCTGTTCCCGCATCTGATGTTGCGACAAGAGAGGGAGTCAAATTCAATAGATAGGGCAGATCCTGACCCGTCTGCTTCTCTGTCCGGTTGCTTACCTCCAGGTTGGTAAAGGCCACTGGTGTTCGGTTCCCTGCCCGTGTGGCTGAGACAATGACATCTTCGGTTAGCACATCAGCTGTTTGAAGTGTGACGGTTACACTCGTCTTGCCTTGATTTAGCACAATTTTTGATTTGTAGGAATGGTAACCGACGTAGGAGACGATCAAAGAACATTCATTCGCGGAAATGCCTTCGAAATGAAACACTCCCTGTGAATCGGTAGCGCTGATTTTGGAGGTGTTCTCCAGCTGGACAGTAGCTCCCGGAAGCGTTTCGCCTTCAACATTCACTACTTTCCCTTGCAGACTGTGCTGCGCAGAAAGTTGTACGAAGGAAAATACAAGAAGAAGGGAGAGAATCAACTGAGGGAACCAGGAACTTCTTTGTATTTTGAAAGATTGCCTGTTTG
>JAVHPO010000303.1:0-11032 GCA_036170635.1 Prolixibacteraceae bacterium
AACGGGTAGCGCATTAAATCAGCTTGATTGGTTGACAAGGTACATTGAATCTGAATGTAATCATCCTTTTGCTACTATATTGCAAAATGCTTCAAGTGGAGATAAATCACAATTTTCGGACAAATATCTAACTGCTGTAGTAACTGATCCTCCATATTACGATGCCATTGCGTATGCTGATATTTCCGATTTCTTTTATGTCTGGCTTAAACGAACTTTAGGTGATGTCTATCCTCTCAATTTTGCTACGCCTCAGACTCCTAAAAGCGAAGAATGTACAGCCTTAAAACATCATCATCATGGAAGTTTGGAAACAGCAAAAGAACATTTTGAGAATAAATTACTGCAAATCTTCAGTGCTATTGAACATCAAACATCTGATCTGGTAAGCATCATGTTTGCTCATCAAAGTACTGAAGCATGGACAACTTTGTGTAATTCTATTCTTGGTGCAAACATGAATATCACAGGTAGTTGGGCTACAGATACAGAAATGACTGGTGCATTAAAAACTGATAAATCTTATCTTTCATCTTCTGTGACAGTCTCATGCAGACCCACTCAACATCAGGGTTGTGGTAACTATAAGGATGTAAAGGACGCCATTGAAACAAGAGTTGAAAAAGAGGTAAAAGAACTTTATTCACTTGGTTTTCGTGGAGCCGATTTGTTAACAGCTTGTTTCGGGCAAGCCGTTAGTGAGTTTGGTAAATACGAAAAAGTCGAGAGAGCCGATGGAAGCGAAGTTACTGTTAACGATTTGCTTGAAATGGCTCGCGAAAGTGCCTTCAACGCACTGCTTAAAGGATTTGATGGAGATGATTTTACCAAGTTCTATATCGGCTGGTTACAACTATATGGTTTCATTGAAAGTGATTTTGACGATGCTGCCAAGTTCAGCCGTGTTGGATTAAGCATCAATGTTTCCGAATTGTTTACCGAATACATACTAATCAAAAATGGCAATAAGCAAACATTAGGCACCTTCGAACAACGGAATGCCGCAAGACCACATTTAGGCGAAAAAGCCGATAGTTTCTTAATCGATCAAGTACACCGTGCAATGGCTTTGTACAAAGGGACCAACAGGGGTCAACTATTGCAATTCATTGGGCAAAAGGCATCCAATTCAGATAGTAGCTTTTGGCGGGTTATTACTTCTCTATGCGAGATCCTTCCTTCCGGATGTGACGATCACAAGCAGGCCACCGGATTGCTTACAAACAAAGAAAGTTTGATACGTGAAAGTAAAAATTTGACAAGCCCTAAACTTGAACAGACAACATTGGAATTCTAATTTTTGTAAATTGCCACTAATGGAAACAAATAGCATAGAACACACCAATTATCAAGACCTTGTTATTTCAATTTCAAATACTTTTGAGCAAGGTCGTCAGTCGGCTGCCCACGCGATAAACACAAATTTGTTGCAAACCTATTGGCAAATTGGGCAATACATTGTTGAGTATCAACAGAAGGGGAACGATAGGGCTACCTATGGCAAATCGCTTCTCGAAAACCTTTCACGTGACTTGAAGATAGTTCGCGGAAAAGGATTTAGTCGGTCTAACCTCAACAATATGAGGATGTTTTATCAACGTTTCCCAATTTGTGAGAAGGCTTCTGACAAATTGAGCTGGTCTCATTATGTTGAACTTATTAAAATTGATAATACCCTCGAACGTTCTTTTTACGAAAAACAAGCAATTCTCGAAAATTGGTCTGTTCCGGAATTAAAAAGGCAGAAAAATTCTTCGTTGTTTTTACGTTTAGCTTCATCAAAAGATAAGGAAGGGATAATAATGCTTTCCCAACAAGGTCAACTTATCCAACAACCATCTGATATTTTGCGTGATCCATACGTCCTTGAATTTCTTAAAATCCCAGAACCCTATCACATTAGTGAGAGCGAATTGGAATCACGCATTATTGATAATCTTCAACATTTTCTCCTTGAGTTAGGTAAGGGATTCGCATTTATTGGCCGTCAATACCGCATCACACTTGCTAACCGACACCATCATGTTGATTTGGTTTTTTACCATCGGATTCTTAAATGCTTTGTCCTTATTGATTTAAAAAAGGAAACTGCCGGATATGAAGATGTCGGACAGATGAATATGTACCTGGGGTATTTCGAAAACGAAGAAAACACCGAAGGCGATAATCCCCCTATTGGAATTGTTTTAGCCCGGGAAAAGGACGAATTGCAGATAAAATATGCGATGCACAATATTAATTCACAACTATTTGTGGCAAAATATCAACTTTATTTGCCGAGTGAACAGGAACTAAGAAATGAAATTGAACGAATGTATAACTATTAAAGATATGGCAATCAATCAACTCCAGCAAGATAACCTTTTTAAAGCGTATGGTATTTTTATTGAGGGCTTTCGTCCTTATGTAGTATCAGTCTTAATGCAAGAGGCAGGTGACCAATGGCCGGCATGGTTTGTAGAGGCTTTATACTCTGCCCAACGCGAGACCTGGAACATGGGATTAAAAGCAGGAACATTACCTGAAGCATTAATTGATTATCCTTATCTAAAATCATTTGCATTAAAATACAAAGATTTGCTTAAACCAGATTTTGGTAAGGAAGTCAACAAGTTAGCGACCCGACTGGAAACAATATATGACGTTCGGAATAAACTGGCTCATTTTAACGAAATTTCAAAAGATGAATTTGGTGAAGCCTTGCTAAACATGAAAAGCATCTCCAGGTCATTAAAGATGGATGAATTAGAGGAGGAACTGAATCAACTTCAAGAATCCGAACGACCAGCTTCAATACCTGTTGTAGCTCATCAATCAGGAGAAGTTCTTCCTTGGTTTCGGGTTGTAACTCCTCATATGGATATTAAGCAAGGGCGACTGGATGAATCGATTTTTGCGGCAAACCTTGCTGAAGTTGCCATGGGCAATGGTCGTGAAATATATAGCAATCCGGTTGTATTTTTCTCAAAAACATTTTATACGGCAGGGTTAAAAAACGTTGCTAAAACAGTAATTAAAGGATTAAATGGGAAAGAGGATGCGGAGAATAGGGTCATCTCTTTGCAGACCGGCTTCGGAGGTGGTAAAACCCATACCTTGATATCACTTTATCATTTGTGTAAATGGGGAAACCGTGCGTCTCAATCACAGTCAGCCCGCGAGTTATTGGAATATACCGGAATGCCCGAGTTTAGTTCAGCCAATATCGCCGTATTTACCAACACAACAAATGATGCGGCAAATGGACGAATAACCGCTGATGGAATCCACATTCAAACAATTTGGGGAGAATTGGCCTATCAATTGGGTGGAAAAGATGCCTTTGAGATCGTTCGTAAAAACGATGAACAGCTGATTGCACCTGCCGGATTATTTAAAAAGGTACTGGAGTCATGTAAACCTGCTCTTATTTTGATTGATGAATTGGCGGACTATTGTGTTAAAGCATCCGCACGTAAGGCTGTAAACAGTAGTCTAACTGATCAAACCATCAGTTTTATGCAGGAATTGACTGAAGCAGTGGCATCAACCAATCATTGTGTTGCCGTCATTACATTACCTGCAAGCCCTCAGGAAGTAGGCAACACTGCCGAAGCACAATCCATACTCAATAGCCTACAAAAACGGGTCAGCCGGGTTGGGGCGGATACACAACCAGTGGCAGAAGACGAAATCTACGAAGTAATACGCCGTCGTTTGTTTGAAAATATGGGTGATGAATTTCAGATTGAAGCATGTGCAACTAAATACATGGAGCTTTACAGTCAGCATAAGGGAGAACTACCATCAAATGTCACCAAATTAGAATACAAGCAAAAAATACTTAAATCCTACCCATTTCATCCCGAGCTAATTGATGTATTCCGTATCCGATGGGCAAGTCATCATGATTTTCAGCGAACCAGAGGTGTATTAAGATTACTCGCATCTTTGGTAAGTGACCTGTGGCGAAGACAAATGTCCTTGCCGGGAAATAATTTGTTAATCCACCCCGGTCAAATCAATTTTGCCCACCTCGACGCAATGTCAGGACAATTAAAGAAGCTTTATGGAAATGGTTATGATGCTGTAATTACAGCAGATGTTGCAGGGTCATCCTCTAATGCAGCCAAGATTGACAGTAACAAACCAGAATATGGGCAGTGGAATCTTACTCAATCCATTGCTTCAATTATTCTACTGAACTCTTTCGGAAGTGATGGAGCCAACAGAGGGGTAGGTGTTCCTGAAATAAAACTACAAATGCTGGAACCCAATGCATTTAACCACAATAACATCAACGGTGCATTAGATGAGATGGAAGGTTCGGCCTATTATTTGTATTATGCCCAAATTGGAGGAATCGGAAAACGCTATTGGTTTCACACCAAACCCAACATCAACATATTGATCAATCAGGCAAAAAGTGAAATAAAAGATCCGGACATCGAAGCCGAAATCCTTAAACGATTGACAGATCGCACCCGTAACACCCAACTATTTAATACCCTTGTTGCTCCAACTTCTGATATTCCTGAACAGTTAAGGCCAACATTGATCATTTTAAGTCCGAGATACCTGGCAAATCCAAATCAGGTAAACGGAAATACGAAGCCAATTATAGAAAAGTTGGCGACAAAAAAAGGAAACAGCGAAAGAATCTATCGTAACACAATGCTATTTCTGGTTTGTTCGGAGATTGGTATTGGAAGACTTAATTCAAACATTAGTGAATACCTTTCCTGCCAGAAAATAAGTCTGGAGTACAATTCACAACTCGAAAAAGACCAAAGAGATGAAATAAGGAAGCGATTAGAAGATTCCTCAAAACAAAGTGAAATATCAATCGTAAATGCATATTCCATTATCATTAAATATTCTGTTAAAAAAGGAGTTGACAAACTTCTGATTAAACAATTCAAAGAATCAATCGACAATCAAATAAACAATACAATAATTTCTTTACTCAAACAAGAGGAATGGCTATTGGATTCTGTTGGGTTAAATACATTAAGTACCAACAACCTACTTCCTAGTATTAATCAGTCCGTAAAAGTGAAGGATATATACGAAGCTTTCCTTCGTTTTGATGACAAACCTATGATTTCGGGAGTAGATGCTGTTTCAAGAAGTTTGATGAGATATTGTTTAAACGGTGAGTTTTGCATTGCTGCGGGAGACGGGACAACTTTTACGCGTTATTATTTAAAAGAGTCTGTAAACTATTTCGATGTGACAGATTCATCTTATTGGTTGGTAGATAAAAGTTTGTATCCTATACCTGTGCCAGTGCCTACTCCTAATAATCCCGGCCAACCCGAAAGCAATCCAGGTCAGGTTCAGGAACCAGGCAATACTCCTAACCCAGAAACAGATCCAGAGCCAAATGCGGTTAAGAAATTCAAATCTGTTACCATATCCGGCAAAGTACCGTTAGAGCGTTACACCGAATTATTCAATTATTTCATCACCCCATTCGCAATGCACGGAAATAAAATTGACATTGAAGTTAGTTTCAAAATCAATTCCAATACTGCGAGTCAACTTGATGAGTCTAAACAACAATACAAAAATGCCAAAGAGGCCGCAAGGCAGTTGGGATTGGGGTTTGAGGAGGAGGATTGAGGATTTATGTCTCAAAATGATGTTTGCAAATGAGTGAATTTAACATTGATAGGTTGAGAAATATCGTTCTTCAAATGAAGCTACCTATAGCTTTTGATGTATTAAATTCGCTAGATTCTAATGATACAGGTGAACCATATATTGTTGTGATAAACGACATTCCTTCTAGGATACATTTCCGCAGAATATATGATTTTCGATATAAAGAGGAATTTGGTATGGCTCCTTTTCCAAGATGGATGAGGATAGATATGCCTTGTTATCATATTCAATCGTCCAAGTTTGTTTTGATGATAAAATGATTGTTTCAACTGGCATAGATATTGATAAATTAGCGTTTCATCAGGGTCTATTCTTAAATATAGCTTTGGATTATCTTAACAAGTTCATTCATTCGTACAAAAAAATCACTAATTGTTTTTGGTTAAGACCCTTAATTACGAAAGATGCATTCAGTTATCAGTTTGCACTAGTAGATGAAGATGAAAATTTGTAACAATCATACACAATGATTCCTGAACATCATGAGATAAAATATAATGGTGGACAAGATTTCAAATTGGAAGAAGATCAGGATCAGAAATTGCGAGGTTTATTAGAAACCGAATCGTATAATGTGAGGATTGATATTCATTTCCAAATGTATGACAATTTCCATTTGGGTCATTATAATATAGCATTATTACAGTCCGTTACACTTTTTGAAAATTTTATCTATACAAACCTGAAGCATACTTTAAGTAAAACAAAACTTGAAAAAATAAAGAAAAGAGAAAAATGTGGTTGTTTGGTAGGAATAAGTGAGATATGTACAAGAGGCATAAACGAATATTATAATTTTGATTTTGGATCTACTACGGAATGGGATAATTTAAAAATTAACACACTGAAATTGAGGAATGAAATAGTTCACGGGGAATTACTGGAATCTGTTACAAAAGATCAATGCGCTATAGCAATCAACTGCGTGTTTGAAGCAAAACATTTGCTGGAAAGAGAAGTTTTCAACAAATAGATTTTCCAAGTTGAATTATAGAAGTTTAGACATCAGCTGGTATTAGGGATTATCAATCCGTTTAAAAAATAAACGAACTCTCACCCCTGCTGGTGATGATTTGCAATCAGCACCATTTAATCAGGAAATTACAATCCTAACCGGATAGGAATAAATCCACTCAGCGCTGTATTATTCCGAAGATAAAGGCCTGGTTGAAATAGTTTTAGTTAAGCTCATTGAGCGGATCACAGATCCACAGTTAAAAGGTGCAGATTGCAAAAATGCACCGGCCGGGAAAGAGAAAGTAATTGATAATGTACAATGAAAAAGAAGAATTAGAGGAAGAAGTGGTTAGTTCCATTTTGGAACAAACCACTCAACCACCGCGATAGCCAATTCAATTGTCATTTTTGCCCTCCCCTTCCCTTCTTCTGTGCAATAAATAGTACAAGGCGGGTGTGACAAAAGCAGTCAGTAAAAGGGAGGAAGTTAATCCACCTACTATCACGGTTGCCAATGGCCTTTGCACATCTGAACCTACCCCTGAGTTCAGCGCTGCGGGAATCAACCCGATGATGGCAATCAGCATGACAAGAAAGATGGGTCTGAATTGAACAATGGAGCCCTTGTAAACAATCTCCTTCATTGACATGGTTTTCTTTTCATAAAGTTTGTTAAGATAGCTTACCCATAAAACTCCAGCCATAACACAAACCCCTGACAATGAGACAAATCCCACGCCAGCTGAAATGCTGATATTGATATTCCTGGTAAGTAAGGCAACTATTCCGCCAACTATCGCGAATGGGATATTGGCCATGACAATCAAAACATGTTTGGTATTGTACTTGAACAATATCAGAAGAATGGAAAAAATCAGCAACAATGTAAAGGGAATAATTAACAACAACCGATCCTGGGCCCTTTGCAGATTTTCGAACTGTCCGCCAAGACTGTAATGGTAGTTGGAGGGCAACTTGATCTGTTCCTTAATTTTACTGCCTATTTCAGCGGCAAAGCTCCCCTGGTCTCTTCCCCGGATATTTGTTTTTACGGTGATCTGCCGCTGCTCATCATCTCGGGCTATGATTGTTTGACCCTCTGATAATCTGATATCCGCAACTTGTGAAAGCGGAATTCTCAATCCGGTTTTTGTCGGGATGATAATTTTCCCTATTTGTTCGGGAGTCTTTCTGCTCTCTTTTGAAAACCTGAGAATAATATCAAATTTCCGCTCTTCCTCCCACAACGAACTGACGGGAAGTCCTCCAACTGCCATCTCCAGCACCGCATTTACATCCGCGACATTGACACCGTAGCGGGCCGCTTTTGCCCGGTCGATCTCAATGTCCAGCTGGGTCTGCTTCTTCTCCTGTTCGATGGAAGTTTCTGAAGCGCCCTTTACGGTTTTGGCGATTTTCAGGATTTTCTCGGCATAAACCCTGAGGGTATCCAAATTCCGTCCTGTCACGAAGATCGCAAGGTCTGAGGAGGATCCTGTGGCATTTTCGGTGACCATGTCGATGATGGGCTGGGTAATGGTAAAAGTTGCTCCCGGGATCAAATTTTCAAGGTCATTTTTAATGATCAATACCAGCTCCTTCTTCGTCAGTTTGCTTTCCCAGGTGGAGTAGGGTTGTTTTAACTGAACCATGGCTTCTACCCTATTTGGACCAAATGGGTCTGTACCATCATCATTTCTGCCCAGCTGAGTAAGAACTCCCTTCACTTCATCATATTTCGACAGTTCCTTTCTCAAAATGGCAGGATATTGATTCGCCGCATCAAGAGAGATACCGGAAGGCAAAAAGACCCTGACCCAGATGCACCCTTCATCGAGTTCCGGCAGAAATTCAGTACCCAGATGTGATCCTGAAAAGAGGCCCAAAATAACTACCACGACTGATCCGGCCACCACCATTTTGGGCACTTTCAAGACCCAGGAGAGAACCTTACTATACAGTTTTTCAATGAAATCCCAGAGGTAGTTTTTGCTTTCTGAAGAGGTTGTTTTGAAAAGAAAGGATCCAAGGACGGGAACCAGGGTAAGCGCGTAAATCATTGAGCCAATGATCGCGAAGGATAATGTCCAGGCCATTGGTGAGAATAGTCGTCCTTCGACCCTCTGTAGCGTAAACATTGGCAGCAGCGCCACAGTTATGATCAGCACAGTATATAAAATCTGCATTTGAACCTCCCTTGCAGAGCGTACAACAATCGGATCAATTCCATGTTTACGGTCAGCCTCAGAGGCGTATGCTATATTTCTGAAGATGGCTTCTACCATGACCACCGAAGCGTCTACGATAATTCCAAAGTCGATGGCACCCAATGAGAGAAGATTGGCAGGTATTCCATACAAATACATGCAGATAAAGGCAAAAAGTAGTGAAAATGGGATGGCTAGCGCAGAGATAACGGCTGCTTTCCAGTTTCCCAATAAAACTGTCAGCACAATTAAAACCACTAAAATCCCTTCCAAAAGTGTCTTGGCAACCGTATGAACGGTCAAGGATACCAATTCGGTCCGATCATAAAATGTGCGGATTTTTATCCCTTTGGGCAGAATTACATCGTTCAGTTCGTCAACTTTTTCATAGACATTGAGCATGGTTTTGGATGGGTTCTCAAACTTCTTCAACAAAACGATTCCCTCTATCCCCATGCTTTTTGAGAGACCATTCGATTTATCGACATATCCCAAAATCCCGGTAGGCGGCAGGTTTCCTATTTCAATGGAGGCAATGTCCTTGATCAGAATAGGCACTCCATTTCTATTGTCAACAACAATATTTTCTATGTCCTCCACTTTTCTGATGCGGCCTATCCCCTTGATATTCATCTGAGAAGAGCCAATACGAATGAAATTACCACCCGTACTTTTGTTGTTGGCAGTGATGGCATCGGCAACATCCTGGACTTTCAGGTTGTATTTTTCCAGCGTTATCGGATTAATGATGACCTGAAATTGTCTTACCAGGCCACCAAAGTTGGCAACATCCACCACACCTTCAGCCTGGAGGATTTTGGGAACTATCACATAATCCTGCAATTCCCTCAAATAAGTGATCGGGCAAGAATCAGGGGCATCAATGACATACCTGAAAATTTCGCCCATTGCCATGGTCATTGGCGTTAAGACTGGTGATACCCCGGCAGGTATATCGGCATCTTTCAATTTTTCAAGAACGAGTTGTCTTGCCAGGTAAATATTGGTTTTGTCGTTGAATGTCAGGGTTACAATGGACAATCCGAAAATGGTTTTGGATCGTTTGGAGATAACTCCGGGTACTGTATTTAAGGCCCTTTCGACAGGAATCGTTACCTGTTGCTCCATCTCCTCTGCAGGCAATCCGTTAAGTTGGGATATGACCCCAACCTCAGTATCGGTGATATCTGGATAGGCTTCAATGTCCAGTTTGCTCCATGTCCATGCACCGATGCCTGTCAGCAAAAGCGCCAACAAAACGACTATGGTCCTATGTTTGATTACAAATGTTATTAACTTACTCATTACAAAATAATTAAATACCCATATCGATCGCCTTCAGAAGGTAGACGTTTTCTGAAACAATCTCCTCTCCGACAACAATACCACCAGCAATTTCAATGTAATCCCCTGTTTCAGATGAAATGATCACCTCCCTGCGTTCGAAAATTGATGCTCCTTTCTTCACAAATACATAATAGCGGGCATTGGCGCTGATGACTGACTTTTTTGAAACCATCAAACCTTCATGGGGCGCTTCAAAGTTTACCTGTGCATACATCCCTGGCCTGATTTTGTTTTGTTTGTCGGAAAGTGATAGTCGTACCCTGATTTTTCTGGTTTGGCTGTTCATCACATCTGCGATCACATCGATGTTGGTCACAAAAATTTCGTTGGGAAAACTGGGAAACAGCAGGTTGTATTTCTGCCCCTTCTTAACTGTATTCAATTCAGATTCAGGCAAATCGCACATTAACCACACGGTCCCAAGTGGAGCCATGTTGAGATTTTCAGGATTAAGTCCCGATTCCCTGAGTTGGGCTTCGCTGGAGGCAAGGGAGGTCTGAATATTCAGCATTTCAGTGGAAGCATCGTTGAACTCCTTGCCAGTAGCCGCTCCGTTTTTGTATAGATCAGTTACCCTGTTAAAATTAATTTTGGCAGTTTTCAGAAGGGTCACATTTTGCAAATAGGTTGAATAGACATTTGTAAGATCAGGAGAATCAAACAGGATGATCTTATTCTGGGCTGTTTCATTGGAAAGATGAACCCGCCCTATCACATTGGCAGGAGCCGAAAAACTCAGCAATAATTTTTTACTTTCGGCTTTAAATGCTTTAAACAGACCTATCTTTTTAGAGTTTTCAGGAAATTCAATGAATTTTCCATCCTCCCTGACCAGTGGTTCAGGTTCAGCAATTTCTATTGATTTTGGTTTTGTC
>JAVHPO010000304.1:0-11022 GCA_036170635.1 Prolixibacteraceae bacterium
CGGGCAATTCAATCACGGAAGAAATCAGATAACCGTCAAACCCCTGTTCTACTTGCATGTAGTTTGCTGTTGTGCCGTAGCGTTTTAGCCGCTTATTTACTTTTTGTTGAAAGCGAAACACTTAAATTCATTATCATCTCTTTGGTCGTATCGTGTCATATTGCACAACAATTCCTCATCCGGATTAGCATCACTTTTGCAGATTAAACACAAAGAGGGCTTTTTTATCAAATCTGTATTAATCTCGTATCCGGCGTCATCGAAAAAGCCGGCAATTTTGGTTGGGTCAATTTCGTCTATGTGTCTGCGGCCTTTTTTGTTTTCCCTTTTCTTTATTGCGGAATCAATTTCGTAATCATTTGTCGGATAGCTCTCGCCTGTAATGCAAGTGAAGCAACTGTTTTCGACAAACGCGGATCCAATAACCCAGATGTCATTTCCACAGGAACACTTGGTTCCATTGTTATAAGCATTTAATGCAGATTTCAAGTGTTTTCTTACATCCACTTCTTTCTCAGAAGGATTATTCTTCAAATGCATTGTTACATACTTGTCAATCGATATTGGTACAAATCCCATTTTTCAAAAATATTTGCCTGTTCAGTTATAAATACAAAAAACATCCAACGACATAAAAAAAAAAGGATACCCATTGCATATCATTTACAGAAATCCAATTTCAGGTGAAATTACTGTATTGCGATTAGCTCATTTCACAAATAAAATCTCCGATCGCCAAGATGCTCTCGCTCTTTTTTTTGTTGAACAGCAGATGTTCAAAATCTCTCTTTTTTATGTTCAAGTCGACAGTTTTCAGTATCTCTTCTGTTGCAGCCTTCAGCTCTTCGAGGTTATGGATTCCTAGCTTGGCAGCCAGAAAGGAGTAGTCCGGATCGCTCTGTGCAAGAAGAAACATTGCATCATAAAAATCACGCCCTTTTTGACGGGAAAGCATGGCCGATAGTTTCATGGCGCACAACACCCCGTCTGACGGGACCGGAAATGGAAAATAGAAACCACACCCTTTGATATTCTCAATTGTGCGTTCATAAGTTATCTGTTGATCCTGACTCTCAATTTTTATCAAAAATCGTTCTTCCCGGTGCCCTGTCAATCCTAAATCAAATAACAGTTCAGGAAAGTGGATGTTTCGACGGAAGGCTTTCAGCCGTTCTTTCTTCTGATCACGGACTTCGACCCGAATGCCGCTGCGTCGTAAGAAAATTAAAATATTATCAGTCATTTTGGTAAACTCCTCTTTCGAAAATCCTTTGCAGTCGAAGTCCAGATCTTCTGAAAAGCGGTCAATTCCTTTTACCAGACGAAGGTTGGTGCCGCCGATAAAGACAACTTTCTCAACAAACGGTGTCGCAGACAGATAATCGAGAATAAGCAATTGAAGATACTCCTTGAGTATATACTTTTGAAAGGAAGCATTTTCACTTAATTGGGGTGGATAATATCTTCTAATCGATTCTAATAAAATCATAACCCATAAGTTTTTATCAACAATTGTACCCTGTTTTCAAGGGCATTGTTTCTGAATTTTGAAGTATACTCTTGCAGCAGATTGAGATCGAGATCATGTTGAAGATACTCCTCATCCAAACGCAGGTCCTCCAATTCTTGTCCGGTATTGTAAAAAGGGTAGAGATAAAGCAGATCCAGCAATGCTTTTTCCGGGCAGGCAAGTTGAAGTGTTTGCCCGTCGGCGAAAGGTTTAAGGTTGTAACCAAACATTAAATCTGCTTTGACACTTTTGTAGCTGAAATCTCCTAAGTCATTGCGGAAGCTTGCTGTCTTCAATGATGTTACGCTTGTGATCTGAAGAACGGCCTCCGGGATCATACCATAAAATGCAAGGGCGGAATGCAGACTTACATAGGAGGGACGATAGATTCTATTGGCAAAGTAAAGGGTAAAATCAGGTTTGGATTTGTATTCTGAAAACGTGTAATATCCTTGTCTCAGGCGGATTAAGTAACCTTTCTTAGCCCAACGGACAATATTATTCCTATCGAAACCAGGTTTCCATGCATTGACTTGGTGTATATTGAAACAACCCAGGTCAAAAAGCTTATTTTTAAACTCTAAATAATTCATCACCTGTCTTCCAATAATCAGAAGCTTTTAGATAGTTTGTTTCTCTACAAATAATTGATGGGAATGAAATACTCATGAAGTAGTTCTCACATCAACCGAAAATGAATATCTGGGTATTCCATGCGACAGTTAAAAAACAAATTATATACGCATGAAACTGCAAACAAAGATAATATTATATTTCTATTATGCAGTATAAATGCTGCATAATAGAAATATAATATCAATCGATTCTATTGCATTTGGCCGATCATAGATTGCACATCATGGAAGCGTCATGATATTCCTAATTGAGAAGGTAGCCACGATTCGATAATCAAAACTGGCTGCTTAAAATACCGGAAGCTTGAACTTCATCACCACCTCTCCTGTCTCTTTGTTAACTTCTATGGTTTGGTTTTCGAGACCAAGATCTTTCCCGGTTGACATTTTGAATAGTCCGGCCAGGAACTGCATTCCATTGTTCATCACCTGCTCCATCTCCTGCACTTTCCCTTCCTGGAGTTTTGACGCTTCTATCTTTTCAGGAACTGAAGGTTCACTAAGAGGTGGAGCTTCTTCAATTTCTTCGAGGAGATCAATTGTATCAGGTTCAGGCAGATTTTCTGTAGATTCCATCACTTCGTCAGCGAAGCTTAAGGATGGTTCTACTAATTTCGCATTTTCGGTTTCAGCGATAAACTCTTCCAATTGCTGGATGAACTGGGAACGTCCCTTTGTCGAGAAATCTACAGAATTGGTTTTGCTTCCTCCGTCCAGGACACCATCGAACAGGTTTTGCTTTACCAACAGCCCCGATGCGATCTGCTGCTCTATCGAGTTACGCGTGATGAAATTGAAAATAGTCAGTTTGCTGCTTTTTTGCCCCAGACGGTCGATGCGCCCTATCCTTTGGTTTTTCTTCGCCGGATTCCAGGGAAGTTCAAAATTAATCAAGGTACTGGCAACCTGAAGGTTCAGTCCGGAACCGCCTGCTTCGGTCGATAAAAAAATCTTGCAATGCGGATTGGTCTCGAACTTCCTGATAAGCTCACCACGAAGTTTTACAGGTACAGATCCGTTGAGTTCAGTATAGCCAATATTATTTTCGCGCAAAATATGGCCGATCAACTTGTGGACCTTTACCCACTCCGAGAAAATTATAATCTTCGAGTCTGAGTTGATCACATCGAGTTTCTCGAGCAGTATGTACTTCAGCTCTTCCAGCTTTGGAGACTCATTGGTCTCTTCATCAATTAGATAAGTCGAATCGCATACCATTCGCATGCTGGCGAGAAGGAGCTGCAATTTTTGCAGGTCGTACGGGGTCAGGAATTTCTTGCGGATTATTGCTGCAATCCCTTTGGAATAAGAAGCGTGATAATCAGCCTGTAATGGAGAGAGGTTGACCGGGACATTTATTTGCTGAACATTCGGTAACTGATCGAGTACTTTACGTTTTTCGCGACGGATCAGTATCGGTTCGAGCTGTTTGTTTAACTTTTGCAGATTATAATATCCATTGATCTTGTTGTGTTTTTCGGGATCAAACAGGCAGTGTTGGTAGGAGAATTCCCAAAGTGGGCCGAAGAAATAAGGATTGATAGCGCTTACAATCGAGAAGATATCGATCAGCCGGTTCTCAATCGGCGTACCTGTAATGATGAGTACATGCTTGAACTGTAACCTGCGGATAGAGGAGGCTGTTTTGGTTTCGAAATTTTTGATCCGCTGTGCTTCATCGAGGATCAGAAAATCGAATCCGGCTTTGTTGAGCGCCAATTGGTCGCGAAGGATCGTTTCGTAATTGACAATAAAAAAGAAATGGTCATTATCCGAGTATTGCCTTTCCCGTTCATCAGGAAATCCCTCGATAATCAGTGCCTTTTCATTGGAGAACTTTTCAATCTCTTTTTTCCACTGCTCTTTGAGCGAGGCTGGACAAACCACCAAAGTCTTTCTAAAATCGAAGATCCCTTTTTTCAGGACGGCTGTTCCAATGGCCTGGATTGTTTTTCCCAACCCCATCTCATCGGCGATGATGGCTGCTTTGCGGAAAAGGGCGAAGTCAATCCCCTCTTTTTGATAGGGGTACAGCTCTCCATTGATAGAACTATAATCAGACTTGTAACCTGACTTTAAGTTTTCAAGCATCTCTTCTTCGAAAGCTATCTCTATTTTCTCCTGCACTTCCGGCCGGATCCGTATTCGCAGATATTCAACCGACTCTTCAATAAAGCCCAAAAAACCCTTAAGTTCGGAATCCTCAATAAATGATGAATTCTTAAAATACCTTGATAGTAGAAGTTGCTCATCAACATGCATTCGCGATGGGTAGTACCAAGTGATTTTATATTCATTGAGCGGATCACAAAATATTTCGATAAAAGGATAGGTTTTATTTAATCTGTCAAATAGGGTTTTGTCTTCTTTCAGTTTTCTGAAGGCATACATGATATGCTTGGTTGTACCAAGTTTGTTCAACCGCGAATCCATGCTGTCGCTGTATCCTATTTCATTTTCGAAATCGCGCAGAAAAACTTTGTATTTTATCCCTTTTTCATTGGTGAGAATATGGTCACCATGGATATTTGAGGCCCATTTGATCCGGTAGTTTGCTTTTTCGGCTTTTTGGCGGCGTTCAAGCATGACCCGTTTGATCATCCCTTCGCGGGAGTACTTTTTATGTTCGATAGGTTCTTTTGGATCAAGGAGGTGCAGTTCATTCTCAACCTGGAGTAAGCAGGCATAAGCATAGCGGTCCCAACCCGTGCGATCCTCGTTTTTGGCAGGGATAATATCTTCATCAAATACATGCAGTATATATTCCACTTGTCCCTCTTCGCTTTGAGTATCGACTATCAGTTCGAACCTGACAGCCGATTGCGACAAGACCTGACAGCCGTTGTTGTTGAAAATAATTTCGCCAAGGGCACGTTCCGTTTTATCCAAAAGATTTTGGAGTTTTTCAATTTGCTGTTTGATCAATAATTTGATGTTCATGTTTTGATTTTGATTTGTTTTTCGAGTTTCAAATATACACGAAGGATTAATAATTAGGTATCAAAATTTGCAAACATTTTTCAATTGACCGGGTGACTTAGAGTGGCCCTGTCAGTTATTTAATTCTTTGAGATGTTGTCTTCAAAGATGACGAATTTATCGAATAATGTGAATTATAACTCCAACGATAAAAGCTCTGAACCTATTTTGTGAAGGGCTATTCCAATTTTTTTTCTTTGTGGTTCGCGAGGCTTTTTCAGACCGCTCGCATAGTGATGCAGAAGCTTTTGGTTGATACCTGTTATGCGTTCCAGAGCAACGTTTGTAAACACTTTGTTGTAATAATTCAAAAAGCTTTGTGTATCAAAACGATACACGATTTGATAGTCCCCTTTTAATTTGTCCGGAATGTTTTCATCGGTATTATAATCTTTCAATAGCCTTATGGCATCTAAAACAGACTGTTTTACCTCTTCAACTGTATCTCCACCTGCATAAATACCATTTGTATTTTCTGCATAAGCAGAATACATATCTTTTGTTTTTTCAATGATTACCTTAATTGTTTCCATAAATTTTGCTTCTTAAAAGTTGTGGGTTATTTAAGCCCCATCTCTTTGATGATCACATTAACTAAACCTTTACCCATCTCTTTTGATCCGTGAAAAGGAACTGGATAAAAACACAAATGGGAACAAATCTTTTGAATTTGTCCCCATCCTACCGGGCAAGCGAACTTGTCCTGGTGCCAGGCTACGGTTATTGCGGTTGGCCTTCCTGCTTCGACGGTGCTTGCGCTTTGTTTTCAGCTTCCCGACCCATACCTTCCGTTACAACCTGTTACGGCTGTAATTTCCGGTTCTCCATTCGAAATCCTTGCGGATCTCTTCCCTGAGGGAGTTGCTTCCGAACCTTCCGGCTCTTCCATCTTGCGATGAAGCGGCTTTCAGGGTACTTCCGCCGTCCTGGGACTTTGGTTTCCTTCGAAAACTTCGTGAGACTCGCGCCTCTCTCCGTGTTTCGCCTTTGGCTTCAACTACCTAAAGAACTATTGTGTCTTTTTCCTGCAGGCCGTTGGATGCACGCCCGAAACTTGCGTCTCGTTTGTGCCTCTCCGGCTCCCTGACTTCAGATTTCGCTTTTAACGGCGATCCCTTCAGCCTTCCTCCTCGGCTGACCTTGCGGTTTTGCTCCGGGGAAATCTCCTATTGGTTACCTTTCGGGATCCGGTTGGAGGGGTTGCTTCGAGTCGGGAAATAAATCAATCTTTCAATCAACAAATACCCGGAGTACTATCTGACCCTTGCGGGCTCCCTCTTGCGGGGGACGATTTCCTTCGAAAATTTTCCGGGTCTTACGAACCATCCGATCTTCGACTCTCTTGCTTCAACATGGATAAGAACACTCAGCACTTTTTGGTGGCCCGGATAACATCGGATTGCTCCTTGTGATCCTGAACTCCGACCCGTCTGTGGCGCAGATCTTGCGATCCGTTCGATTTGACCTCCAGCTCAATTAAGAACTATAAGTCGCCTCCACCATTTTTGGGTGACCCTTTATGGCTGACCTGATGAATCAAATATACAACATCAAATACCCGTTTTGCAATTTTTTTTGCACTTTTCTACAAACCTTATTTGAACTGTAGTTATTAACAATTGTTAATAAAATAACTTTTGTAATCATTTGATAATGAGGTGTGTGATAAATATTTATATGCAAAATATTTTATTATGGTTTCATTTATTTCGTATGCAATTAAAAAAAAATTATTTTTTTAGGTAAAAAATTTTAAGTTGGGCATCGTGAATTATCTTTGCGGACGATTGTAACCTGAATTTACCTTAAGCGGCATGCAAACAGAAGGTTTGAAAAGTAATATGAGAGAAACACCAGATGGCAATTTCCAGGAAAAATGAGGTTAAGACCCTGCGGTATCTGTTTATACTTAATCCGATAGCCGGAGTTGGAGGCAGAAGGGATTTCCTTCAAATGATTGCCAATGCGTGTAACGAAAAGGGTGTGAAGTTTAAAATTCTTTTCACACGCAGTCCGGGGGATGCCAAAAAGATCATTCAAAAGAAATTTGAGAAATTCGATGTTTTTGTAGCAGTTGGAGGGGATGGAACCATGAATGAAGTGGCTTCCGCGTTAGCTGGTACAACCGGAACCATGGGTTTAATCCCGGCAGGTTCTGGAAATGCCCTGGGGCGCGAACTTGGAATCTCCATGAAACCGGCAACTGCTATTTCTCAGCTTTTGACTGGACACACCATAAAGATTGACACAGGATTAGCAAATGACCGAAGGTTCATGAATGTTTGCGGATTGGGTTTTGATGATCACATCGCCAGGTGTTTTGCAAAAGCCACCAACAGGGGACCTATTCCCTATTTCAAAGCGACCATGAGGGAATTTTTTAGCTACCAACCCGAAACTTATAAGGTGGAGATGAATGGGATTACTGAAAGCCACACTGCATTCGTGCTGACGTTGGCCAACACCTCGCAATACGGTAACAATGCCTATATTGCCCCACTGGCAAGTGTGACGGATGGTGTGCTGGATTTTTGCGCGCTAAAGCCTTTCGGTTTCTTTGGAGCTTTGGGATTGGGCATCAGGTTGTTCAACAAAACAATACACAAGTCGCCTGTTTGTACCTATTTTAAGACGCAAACCCTTGTCATCAGCGGAAAGAACCTCAATTTCCATGTGGATGGCGAGCCTGTCAAAAACAACGAACCCATACGGATTTCTATAGATCCGATGTCGTTGAATATTGTGGTGCCAGGGAAGGCTGTTGGCTATTAGCTTTTAGCCATTGGCCAGTTGAGCCATTTTCAATCGGATGCTACAAATCCTGGAGTTCTTACAATCAGCCAATAGCTAACAGCCAAAAGCCAACAGCTTAAATGCTTTCTTATCCAACGAAACTAACAATATCCTCCTCCGTAATCGTTTTCCCTCCAAGAATAATCAGTCGTTCGATCACATTACGGAATTCGCGGATATTTCCGCTCCAGGATTTACCGGCAAGCAGTTCCAACGCTTCTGGAGTGATCTCTTTCATCGGCTGGCCATATTCTGCGCAAAGCTGATCAATGAAATAATGCGCCAATAGTGGTATATCTTCTTTCCGCTGGTTCAATGAAGGCACGTGAATCAGGATGACACTGAGCCGGTGGTAAAGGTCTTCCCTGAAGTTGCCGTTTTTGATCTCCTCCTGCAAATCTTTGTTGGTGGCAGCCAGAACGCGCACATTCACCTCCACGGGTTTGTCACTGCCCACCCGTGTGATGATATTCTCCTGCAATGCCCTGAGAACTTTGGCCTGCGCAGAGATGCTCATGTCGCCGATTTCATCCAGGAAAATTGTTCCGCCATCGGCCTGTTCGAATTTACCTTTCCGTTGTTTGATGGCAGAAGTAAATGCCCCTTTTTCGTGTCCGAAAAGTTCGCTCTCAATTAGTTCAGAAGGTATTGCAGCGCAATTTACTTCCACGAACGGAAATTCTGCTCTTGGCGACAACTCATGCAAACGGTGGGCGATTAGCTCTTTTCCTGTGCCATTTGCCCCGGTTATCAGTACTTTTGCTTCGGTAGGAGCCACCCTGTCGCACATCTCCAAAACCTTACGGATTGAGGCAGATTGGCCGATAATCTCAAATTTTTTGCCGACTTTTTGTTTGAGGATATGCGTCTCTTTCACCAGGGCGGTTTTGTCGCAGGCATTGCGCAGGGTGATTAGAAGACGGTTCAGGTCCAGAGGTTTCTCGATAAAGTCGAATGCACCTTTCTTGATGGCTTCAACGGCTGTGTCTATCGTACCATGGCCGCTGATCATCACTACCGTGGATTCAGGTTTGATTTTCCTGATCTGTTCAAGCACTTCAATGCCGTCCATCTCTGGCATCTTGATATCACAAAGGATAATGTCGAAGTCTGTCGTATGAACCAACCCGATCCCTTCCATCCCATTTTCGGCAAGTTCGACATGGTATCCCTCGAACCCAAGAATGTCTTTCAGGGTATTCCGGATATTTTTTTCGTCGTCGATCACCAATATTTTTAGTGCCATATTATATATATTGCAAGTAGTTGGGTCTTTATTGTTATTCTATATTACCTCATCATTTGACCTCCCCCAACCCCTCCAAAGGAGGGGAGTAAGGCTCTGATGTTTATCAGAACACGAATATGAAGTCTCCCTTTTAGGGGAGATTTAGAGGGGTCAAATAAAAGGGTTATCAGCAAATAATATGTTTAATATTTCTCCATTGGTTTAATTTCATAGCAGTGTGAAAAATCGGAATTATCCTAATATGTTGTACACATTTCGAACATCACTCCCTCTTTCAGTGAGAAATGGGTATGTATCAACTCGCGGATTTCCAACTTGCCGAGGATGAAATTAATAAATATTGTGGCGATAATGATCATCTCCACCCTGTTTTTATCGACGCCGGGAATCAGGCTCCTGGTTTCGCGGTCGACCGCGATTAATTGTTTATGGATCCTGTGGAAATCATCCAGTGGGAAAACGGATGACTTTCGAATGGTCGCATCGGGGACTTTTGCCTCCAGTATGTCCATCAGGGTGTCAAAAGCGCCCGAACATCCAACTAAAACCCGTGGTTGGTGCTGTCTGCAAATCATATCCAGATCTTCCAGATGATTTTCGAACCACTTTTCCACCTGTTCGATCTCCGGTAGGGTAGGTGGGTCAGACATTGGAAAGAGCTCCAGTACCCTGGCGATGCCAATGTTGAAACTTTTCTTCCAGATGATATGCCCGCCTTCTGCCAGGATGAATTCGTTGCTACCTCCACCAATGTCCAGAACCAGGTATTTTTCCTGCAAAGGTGGCAATGAATTTACCGTTCCCCTGAAAATGTAACCAGCCTCTCTGTTACCATCGATCACCTCGAGGTTCCAGCCAAATTGTTGCAGCACCATCTGCGAAAATTCATCCCTGTTGGCAGCTCCGCGGATGGCCGAGGTGCCAATGACACGTACCCTGGATGCTCCAAATTTCCTTATGTTTTCTTCATGCAAAGAGAGGGCTTTTAACCCTCTCTCCATTGCTTCGGGAAGCAATTTTTCTTTGTGGATCCCACCGCGTCCCATCTTGACTGCTATCCGCTCTTCATGCAGTACCCTGAAGGTCCCACTTCCGGAGCATTCCGCGATCAAGAGGTTGCAGGTATTGGTGCCCAGGTCGATTACGGCATTTATGATTTGTAGGTCAGCCATTTGCCCAACTCCTTCCAGGATGTTTTTTTGCCGTACATTAAAATACCTGTTCTGTATATTTTACCGGCAGCCCAAACCATGCCGACAAAGGTAATTATCAGCACCAGCATCGAGAGTGCCAGCTGCCAGACCGGAACCCCAAAAGGAATTCGCACCATCATCACCACCGGCGATGTAAATGGAATGATGCTGAACCAGAAGGCAATAGCCCCTTCGGGATTTTTTATGGCGCTCGCCATTACCATGATCGCGAAAATAATTGGCAGCATAATTGGCAACATAAATTGCTGCGCATCCTCCGGCGCATCCACAGCAGAACCAACAGCAGCAAACAGGGAACTGTACAACAGGTAGCCGCCAATGAAAAAGAAGATAAAACATCCGATGATCAGCGGGAAATTAACCGACCCCAACATTCCAATGATATCCTGCATTTTGTCCAGTTGCGCAGGTGTTTGGTTGGCAACTTGCGCCTGTGCCATGATCTCCTGTGCGGTTCCGGCATGTTGGGCTCCTGGCATCATTCCTCTCGCACCAGCGATGA
The DNA here is from genome assembly GCA_036170635.1 of Prolixibacteraceae bacterium. Lineage (GTDB taxonomy): Bacteria > Bacteroidota > Bacteroidia > Bacteroidales > Prolixibacteraceae > CAINVV01. The sequence goes on from JAVHPO010000304.1 coordinate 10,883, forward strand.
TAGCAATGCCCAGGATAATCCAAATGGCCAATTGTGTCAACCCTACCATGGCGATGCCAATGATCTTGCCCATCATCAAATCGAATGGTTTGACGCTCGAAATTATTACCTCGACGATCCGGCTTTGTTTCTCTTCCATA
>JAVHPO010000305.1:0-2136 GCA_036170635.1 Prolixibacteraceae bacterium
ATTGCACTCGCCAATCACACCTATTTTACGGATGATTTTTATTGAGAGGGTGCGAAGTTTGTGGTACTCGTCGTTCGACAAAGTCTGAGATGGAGCTACAACGATTGATTCCCCGGTATGGATACCGAGCGGATCAAAATTCTCCATGTTACATACCGTGATGCAGTTGTCGTATTGGTCGCGCACTACCTCGTATTCCACCTCTTTCCATCCTTTGATGGATTCCTCCACGAGGATCTGGCCTGAATAGGAGAAAGCATTGTCGGTCAGTTTGTTGAGCTCTTTTTCATTGGAGCAGAACCCTGAACCTAGGCCTCCCAATGTGTAGGCGGCACGGATAATCAGCGGATATCCAAGCGTGTTTGCCGCATTCCTGGCTTGCTCAATCGAAGTACAGGCGATACTGCGTGGGGTTAACACATCTATCTCGTGCAAAATCCCCGAGAAGATTTCGCGGTCCTCGGTGTTGATAATGGATTGGACCGGCGTTCCGATCACCTTCAGATTGTATTTCTCCAAAATTCCCTGACGGAAAAGATCGACGCCGCAATTGAGGGCTGTCTGTCCGCCAAAGGCCAGCAAAATGCCATCCGGTTTCTCCTTTTGGATCACCTTTTCGACAAAGTAGGCCGTAACCGGGAGGAAATATATTTTGTCCGCGATCTCTTCAGAGGTCTGAATGGTGGCGATGTTCGGATTGATCAGGATGGTGTAAACTCCCTCCTCTTTCAATGCCTTCAGCGCCTGTGAACCGGAGTAGTCAAATTCGCCGGCCTCACCGATTTTCAGTGCACCTGAACCCAGTACGATGACCCTTTTGATGTTTGTGTTGAGCATGGCTGTTCTGTTGAAATGTTGATGATATGTATCGGTAGAGACGTTGCATGCAACGTCTCTACATGTATTTCAAATGAAATTTGATAGAATTCAATTTCATTTCTAATTTTCATTTTCCCTTTAGCGATTTATTTATGTTCCCAATAAAATCATCAAACAAAAACTCAGTATCCACCGGACCTGATGATGCCTCCGGGTGAAACTGTGTAGAGAAGAAAGGTTTCGTTTTGTGGCGGATCCCTTCGTTGGTGTTGTCGTTGACATTGTAAAAGAGCGTCTCCCAATCTCCTGGAATGGAGTTTGGGTCTATGGCATAACCGTGGTTTTGTGATGTGATGAAACACCTGTTGGTTCCGGTCATTAAGACAGGTTGGTTATGGCTCCTGTGTCCGTATTTGAGTTTATAGGTAGAGCAGCCCGCGGCAAGACCCAGCAGTTGGTTTCCCAGGCAAATTCCCATGATGGGCTTTTCCAGTTTGATCGCTTTTTTGATGTTTTCGACAGTAATATCGCACATGGTAGGGTCGCCGGGCCCATTGGTTAGGAACAGCCCATCGTAAGGGAGGGTATTAAAATCGTAGTCCCATGGGACACGTACTACTTTAACTCCCCGTTTGATCAGGCAGCGGATGATGTTGTTTTTGACGCCGCAATCGACCAGGACAACGGTTTTCCCGCCTTCACCGTAAGTCTCTATAGTGTCTGTACTTGCTTTGGCGACTAGGTTCATCAGGTTCGGATCTACCAGTTCAATGGATTCACCTTCGAACTCGATTTTGCCGATCATCGATCCTTTTTCCCTCAGGATCTTGGTGAGCGCACGGGTATCGATACCATATATTCCAGGGATTTGCTGGGATTTCATCCAATCTGCCAAGCTTGATTGAGCATTCCAGTGGCTGTAACCGAAAGAGTAATTGTCGACGACAAGTCCGGTAATGTGAATTTTATCCGATTCGAAATGGCGGTGAAGTCCATTTTCTTTACTGTCGGAAGGCACACCATAGTTCCCAATCATCGGATAGGTGGATACGAGGATCTGACCGGTGTAGGAGGGATCCGTCAAACTCTCGGGGTAACCTGTCATGGCCGTATAAAACACAACCTCGCCGGTCACCGATTTTTCGTAACCGAACGACTTTCCTTCAAAGGTTGTCCCATCCTCCAGTATCAACTTTACTTTTCGCATATCTTGTCAATAAAATATCATTTTCTCTTTGCTTTCCTCCGATATCTGCCTTCAGTAAAGAAAAAATGCGTTTCCACTACTTTTTAATCAGCAGCAAAAACGCATTTTTT
>JAVHPO010000306.1:0-2121 GCA_036170635.1 Prolixibacteraceae bacterium
TAAGAAAAGGTTAAAAAATTACACAGAGGATAATCTTCATCTTTTGGATGATTCGGAGGAAATTTAGATTCTTACCTTGCCAGAATCTCAGAGAAAACACACAGAGTTCACAGAGACTGAAAATCGCAAGCGATTTTCCCTTCTGTGATAGGTTTTAATACTTTATAGCCTGTTTTTCTTCAAATAGTATTTCGAAACCGGAAATCCAATGACCGAAAGTAGGATAATCAAAGTACCCAGATAGAATCCGGTAGTCATTCTTTCGGTCTCGCCAAAAATGAAGAAGGCCATCACAATACCATAGACTGGTTCAAGATTGATTGAGAGTGTGACTGTGAAAGCAGTGAGATGCTTCATCACTGCCACTTGCACGGGATGGGCAAAAGCGGTGCAAATGGTTGCCAGGATCACCAGGTAAAACAGATCCATCAAGGAAGGAACAATAGATGGGATGACGACTCCCCTTCCGGAGGCAGTAATGAATAGCGTCAGGCCGATAAGTCCGCCAATCATCTCAAAGAAACTGATCTTCACGGCGCTGTGTTTTGCAACCAGCTTTTTATTCAAAACAGTAAATAATCCGGCCAGAAAAGCGGAAAGAAGGGCAACCAGCATCCCAATGGCATAATGGGTTTCAAACCGGAAAATGAGGTAAAGCCCGGCTATGATAACCAAACCGATGAGCACCTCATAAATGTCGACTCTTTTGCGGGAAAAAAATGGCTCCAGGAAACTGGTAAACAAGGTCGTTGTAGCAAAACAACCCAATGTTACAGAGATATTTGACAATTTGATGGCGCCATAAAAAGTTACCCAATGAAGCGCGATAATCAATCCTACTCCGAAAAAAACCAATAACTCTTTGCGGGAAACCTCAAGAGGTTCTCCCTTGTATTTCAAATAGATAAACAAAGTAATAATTGCCAGCAACATCCTGTACCAAACCAATTCCAGGGCCGGTATGTCAATGAGTTTCCCCAAAATTGCGGTAAAACCGTAAATGAGGACGATCAGGTGAAGTTTTAAATAGGTAGGGAGTAGCTCTTTTTTCAAAACAATCTTATTTTACGTCAAAAATAGCAACGTTTCAGATAAATATTATATTTGCAAACACTATTTATTGTAAAATAAAGAGTCTCCAAAACTAAAAAAACAAAAACCAATGGTTTTAGACAGCATTGAAAATGCAGCCCGCTATCTGAGTATGGGTGATGGAATTGCCACAGCGCTTCATTACATTCAAAACAACGACTTCGGTAAGGTTCAACCTGGGAAGTATCAGTTAGAGGGAGATCGTTTGGTGATGATGGTCAATGAATACGAATGCACAAATACCGATGAATGCCGACTGGAAGGGCATCGTAAGTACATCGACCTGCAATATTGGGTAAATGGATCCGAGCTGATGGGACATGACATTTTAGGTAACCAGCCTGTTCTTGAACCCTACAACGAAAAGACCGATTGTGCATTTTACAGTTGTATTGCCTCTTACTCCAGGCTTTTACCGGGAATGTTTGTCATCTATTATCCTTCTGATCTTCACACCGCCAATTCAGACCCTCTTTCGCATGAAAGAGTGAAAAAAATAGTTTTCAAGATACAGGTTGAGTAGTCATCTTTTTGATTGACCGGCAGAGTTCTTCAAGAGTCCCTACATTATTTGATATTCCTGAGTAGATGATATTCCAGCCTATGGGTTGCTGGATTACGTCAATTGAGATAGCCGGAGAGACTGGGGGACTGGGGGACTTGGAGACTGGGGGACTTGGGGAGGGGGAGAATGCAAGGACGGAGCAGTCGTTTGTGGTGCCGTTCGCGGAGATCAAGGCCAACGGCTGGGACCTGAGCATCAACCGATACAAGGAGGTGGAGCACAGGGAGGTGGCGTACGACTCGCCGACATCCATTTTAAAGGATATCCGCCAGCTCGATGCCGAACGCGCCGAAGCGCTGAAAAAATTGGAGGAGCTGCTAAAATGTAAACCAGTGAATATCACCATTCCAATATTCAGGTACGATTCTCGAAGGTGTAGAACCACTTATAATTTTGCAACACTTTCCTAATTCAACCATTTTCATTTTAGCTTCCCGCAGGGCAGGGTTTAGGCTTTTTATGAT
>JAVHPO010000307.1:0-10814 GCA_036170635.1 Prolixibacteraceae bacterium
TTGAAGAACATAAAGGAGATCAGTGTGATAAAGGTGAAGAAATAAGAAGTGCCTAAAGTATTTAAAGTGCCTAGAGTGTCTAAAGTATTTCGCTACCGCAACGAATGTCTGGGGTCCATAACTTTAGACACTTTAGGCACTCTAGGCATTTTAGGCACTTATTGCTACTTTTGGGGCATTCATCCTTAAGTTATGCAACAACCCGATCCGAAAATCACAACTTTCCTTAAAAAACACCACGTCCTCACCCTAGCGACTGTTTCGGGTGACCAACCTTGGGTGGCCAACTGTTTCTATGCATTTGTGGAGGAGCAGATGGCTTTCGTTTTTACTTCCGGTTACGAAACCAGACACATACAAGAGGTGGCACAAAACAACAAAGTTGCCGGGAATGTTGTGCTCGAAACAAGTATCATCGGCAAAATTCAGGGGATACAGTTCTCCGGTACTTTAACCAAAGCTGAAGGTGAAGCCCTCGACAAGGCAAGCTCAGCTTACCTGAAGAGATTCCCGTTTGCCGCCCTGATGGATACTACCCTCTGGATCCTATCCATCGACTACCTGAAGATGACGGATAACCGGTTGGGATTTGGGAAGAAACTGGTTTGGGAAAGATTAGCTGATTAGTTGATTTGGAGATTAGTTGATTAGCCTCTCGTGTAGTAATCGTATTATGTCCCATTTGTCAAAGAGATGGTTTTTGTTGAAATGATTGAATATGATTGATGATTCGGTTCAGACAGTGTTCGAGGTTCGTCTTGATTTCCTTTTCCCAAAATCGGATAACAGTCCATCCTGAGTCAACCAGCAGTTGATTGTTGTATTGGTCCCGTTGAATATTCCTTTCGATCTTTGGTATCCAAAATTCCCTGTTGCTCTTGATCTTTTGCCTTTTATCCTCCCATTCATAGCCATGCCAAAATTCACCATCGACAAAAACGATCAGTTTGCATTTCTTATAAACGATATCAGGTTTGCCCGGTAATTGTTTGACATTCTTCCTATAACGGTAACCTAGTTTCCAAAGGGCCTTTTTCAGTTTAAGTTCAGGTTTGGTATCAACGCCCTTAATCTTACTCATCAACTTTGATCTTTCTTTTGTCGTGTAAAAACCGTTGTCTTCGTTAAAGCGAGGGACAATGATTAGATTATCAGGATAATTCCTCATTTTGAAATTTGTTGATATCTTTTAGGGAAAGTATAAAATTCTTATATAAAATCCACTATATTTGTAACCATGTGTAATGTTGTATAACGTGGTTATAAATGGAAAAATTTTATTCTATATCGGAAGTGGCAGATTTGTTATCGGTAAGTAAGGAGACGCTAAGGCGTTGGGACAGAAGTGGAAAGTTGTGTGCGGTTCGGGAACCAATGAGCAATTACAGGGTTTATCAGAAGAATCAGCTGAAGATTTTCAGTACTCTTGACTTTTTATTTAACCCAGCAGAAAATGAAAATGCCATTTCCCCAAATAGGGATTTCAATTCAATAGAGTTATTTGCCGGCGCAGGTGGATTAGCTATTGGTCTTGAGCAAGCAGGCTTGAAATGCCTTGCATTAAATGAAGTAGATCATTTTGCCTGTGAGACTTTAAGAATAAACAGACCAGAATGGAATGTGATTGAAGATGACGTAAAAAATGTCTCTTTCTCAAATTATCAGGGAATTGTAGATATTGTAACAGGTGGATTTCCTTGTCAGGCATTTAGTTATGCTGGGAAGAAACTTGGATTAAATGATGCACGAGGTACTTTGTTCTATGAATTTGCCCGGGTCGTCAATGAAACAAAACCAGCAATCTGTATCGGAGAAAACGTGCGTGGGCTTTTAAACCACGAAGATGGTAGGACAATAGAAGGGATGGTTTCTATTTTAGATGAAATAGGCTATAACGTTATAACGCCTAGAATTTTTAAAACAATCTTTTATAGAGTACCGCAAAAAAGGGAAAGATTGCTAATTGTTGGAATAAGAAAGGATCTTGATGCAAATCTTTTCGAATTTCCGAAACCTTATAAACGTATATACACACTAACAGATGCGTTGAAAAAAGGGGAACTCTTTCCAATTGATGTACCAGTTTCTCCCGGTTCAAAATATCCAAAATATAAAAAAGAAGTATTGGATTTAGTTCCTGAAGGTGGGTATTGGCGTGATCTGCCATTGAATTTGCAAAAAGAGTACATGGGTGGTAGTTTCCATTTGGGTGGCGGTAAAACCGGCATGGCAAGAAGGATGAGTTGGTCTGAACCAAGTTTGACCCTAACATGTAGTCCTGCGCAAAAGCAAACTGAACGGTGCCATCCTGATGAAACCAGGCCTTTTACTGTGAGGGAATATGCACGAATTCAAACTTTCCCAGATGATTGGGCATTTGCAGGATCCATCTCGAGGCAATACAAACAAATAGGGAATGCGGTACCTGTTAACTTTGCCAAAGAAGTCGGATTCGCTATTATCAATTTTCTAAACAAAATATATTCAAAGTAATTTTGCAATTATTTGCCCTATTTTGTCATTGAGTTCATTTTCAAGTGGAATTGAGTATATTTATCATCGAAATAACAACATAAACCACTAACCGATGTCAAAATTAAGTTGGATCAAAGACTCTGATCTCAATTATGAAGTATCGCAGTTATTAACAATAGCCAAAGAAGCACAAGAAAATGCAAGCAAGGTATTTGGAAAGAATGTAATTGACCCATTCTCTGCAATCTTCGAAATGTCTGGTTTTGGAATTGATTTTGAGACCTGGCTAAAGAGTGAGACTACACGTCAAGCACAAAAAACGTTACAAAATTTCATTGGCGATTTTCATCAAAATATTCTTGGATATTCGAATGGTTGGACAAACTTGAGGGTCGGAAGTGTTGTTGATCTTGTTTCAACTGAAAATAGCATCATTGCAGAAATAAAAAATAAATTCAATACTATTTCTGGTGGTAAATTGTCTGACTTGTATTATTCGTTGGATGGCCTAATTAGTCCCAAAGCAAGCAAATATAAGGGATATACTGCATATTACGTTTCTGTTATACCTAAAAACCAAAAGAGATACAATAAACCATTTATTCCCTCAAATAAGGACAAAGGAGAAAGATGCCCTATAAATGAACATATAAGACAAATTGATGGTGCAAGTTTTTATAGTCTTGTAACAGGTTCAGATAACGCACTTGAAAATCTATTTGATGTTTTGCCTGGAATAATTTTTGAATGCACAGGAGGGGAATATGTGGTTCAAAATACAAGTAAACTAAAGGACTTTTTCAACCTTGCTTTTGAATAGGGAGTTTTTGATCCCGTTCTATTTTCTCATAATCATTTCCATCCAATCCACCACATCCTTGGTGTTTACTGCCAGTTTCTCCTGCGACCAGTCTCCTGGTGTGTTGAGGATCACCCGTTTGTTTCGTTTTCAGTCGGCTTTGTATAGGTAAAATTCATTGATATAAATACCGGCATCGGACACGGTACTCTGCGGTTTCGTAAGTGAGCCATGCTTATATGAAAAGGCTTTTTTCAATAATTGGTTGCGTTAAAAAGTGAACTAAAGTGACTAAAGTACTTGCGCTACATTCAGGATTTGTACGGAGTTCATAACTTTAGTCACTTTAGTTCACTTTAGTCACTCTAAGTACTTTTTTATTATCTTTGTGCTCTTAAAAAAAGGGGAGTTGCACCACGCTATGAGCAAGAAATTCAGGGAATACAAGGAGTTTAATCTTTCGCAGATCAACAAGGATATTTTGAAGTTTTGGGAGGAGGACGATACGTTTCACAAGTCCATCACCACCAGAGCCGAAGGGAAGCCTTTTATCTTTTACGAAGGTCCGCCGTCGGCCAATGGCCAGCCCGGAATTCACCATGTTGTATCCCGTGCAATCAAGGATATCTTCTGTCGCTACAAGACACAACAGGGTTTTCTTGTCAAACGCAAAGCAGGCTGGGATACCCATGGTCTGCCCGTCGAGCTGAGTGTTGAAAAATCGCTCGGTATTACGAAAGAGGATATCGGCAAACATATATCAGTAGCGGATTACAACGCTGCCTGTCGCCGCGAGGTGATGAAATACACCGACCTTTGGGAAGATCTTACCCAAAAAATGGGGTATTGGGTCAACATGGACGATCCGTACATCACCTATGACAACCGGTATATCGAGACCTTGTGGTGGCTCCTGAAATCTTTCTACAACAAGAACCTTCTCTACAAGGGATATACCATCCAGCCATACTCACCCGCCGCCGGAACCGGCCTTAGTTCTCACGAGCTGAACCAGCCAGGTTGCTACCGCGATGTGAAAGACACCACATGTATCGCCCAGTTCAAGGTTGTCCGCGACTCGAAATCCGCTGCTTTGTTCGATCAGGTTTCGACCGATCTGTACATTCTGGCCTGGACGACAACCCCCTGGACGCTGCCTTCCAACACGGCTCTGGCGGTTGGTCCGACCATCAAATATGTCAAAGTTCAAACTTTCAACCCCTATACTGCTCAGCCAATTACCGTTGTGCTGGCAAAGAATCTTTTCCATCACTATTTCCCTGAAAAGAATGAAGCGCTAACGCTGGATAGCTACAACGGAGAGGGGAAAAATATTCCTTACCTGCTGCTGGGAGAATTCCCTGGAAGTCAACTGGTAGGGGTCAATTATGAACAACTTTTCCCCTGGGTGAAACCGATGGGAGAGGCCTTCCGTGTTATTCCGGGCGATTTTGTCACGACCGAAGATGGTACAGGAATCGTGCACATTGCGCCAACCTTTGGTTCGGACGACGACCGGGTGGCCAAACAAACAGGCATTGTTCCGCTGTTGCTGATCGACAACGAAGGAAAGCGTCAGCCGATGGTCGACCGTCAGGGCCGTTTCTTCCGAATGAAAGATCTGGATGCTGATTTTGTAAAAACCAACATCAACAACGAACTTTATTCTGAATTTGCCGGACGTTTTGTCAAGAACAGTTACGATGATTCACTTACTGAACAGGATGCCACGCTCGATATTGACCTCTCCGTTCAGTTGAAGAAGGAGGGGAAAGCATTCAGGGTAGAAAAATATGAACACAGCTATCCGCATTGCTGGAGAACCGATAAACCTGTACTTTACTATCCGCTGGATTCGTGGTTTATCCGCTCGACGGCTGTCAGGGATGAGATGATCGAGCTCAACAAGACGATCAATTGGAAACCGCAGTCAACAGGCACCGGCCGCTTTGGCAATTGGCTCGAAAACCTGGTCGACTGGAATCTTTCCCGCTCAAGGTATTGGGGTACTCCCCTGCCCATCTGGCGTACGGAAGACGGAACGGAAGAGCTCTGCATTGGCTCGGTTGAAGAGCTTATCTCGGAGATCGAAAAATCCGTTGCCGCTGGCTTTATGCCGGTCAATCCTTACCAGGATTTCGTGGTTGGCGACAATTCCAAAGAAAATTACGAGAAGATAGACCTGCACCGTCCCTTCGTGGATGACATTGTGCTGGTATCCCCGAAAGGGGTAAAAATGGTACGCGAACTCGACCTGATAGACGTCTGGTTCGATTCGGGTTCGATGCCATTTGCCCAGGTTCACTACCCATTCGAACACAAAGAGGAGTTCGACGAGCTTTTCCCGGCCGACTTTATTGCCGAAGGTGTCGACCAGACCCGCGGTTGGTTTTTTACCCTTCACGCTATTGCCACCATGGCCAAAGGTTCTGTCGCTTTCAAAAATATTATCTCCAACGGACTCGTTCTGGATGCTGCCGGCAACAAGATGTCGAAACGACTGGGCAATGCGGTTGATCCTTTCACCACCATCGAGAAGTACGGATCCGACCCTGTTCGCTGGTACATGATCACCAATTCGCAACCCTGGGACAACCTGAAATTTGATCTGGGCGGGGTAGATGAAGTACGCCGTAAATTCTTTGGGACACTCTACAATACCTACAGTTTCTTTGCATTGTATGCCAATGTGGATGGCTTTTCCTACCGGGAAGCTGAACTCCAAAATTCGGAGCGTCCGGAACTGGATCGGTGGATATTATCGTTACTGAACACCCTGATCAAAGAGGTGACCGAAGCATACGAAACCTATGAACCGACCAAGGCAGGAAGGGCTATTTCAGAGTTCGTCTCCGAAAACCTTTCCAACTGGTACGTCCGGCTAAGCCGCAAAAGGTTCTGGGGGGGCGAATACGATGCGGACAAGATCTCTGCCTACCAGACTTTGTACACTGCCCTCCAGACTGTTGCCAAGCTGGCCGCACCTATTGCCCCTTTTTACAGTGATCAGCTTTTCCGCGACCTGAACAAAGTGACCCATCGCGAACAGGATCTTTCAGTCCATCTCACCAGATTTCCGGTAGCCGATGAGAGCATGGTCGACCAGGCACTTGAAGAGCGGATGGAGATGGCCCAAAAAGCTTCCTCTATGGTACTCGGTCTTCGCCGGAAGGAGAAGTTGAAAGTTCGTCAGCCTTTGGCAAGGATCATCGTGCCGGTTTTGAACGAAAGTTTCCGCAAACAGTTTGAAGCCATCGAAAGTATTGTGTTGACGGAGGTCAATGTGAAGCAGGTGGAGTATCTGACCGATTCGTTGGGAATTATCAAGAAGAAGATCAAACCCAATTTTAAGACACTTGGGCCAAAATACAGCAAACTGATGAAGCAGATTGCCGCGATGGTTACTGCCATGGATCAGAGCCAGATTGCCTCTTTCGAGCGGGATGGTTCTTTTGATACGGTCATCGAAGGAGAAGCTGTCAGGCTTGTTTCGGAAGATGTGGAAATCCTGACAGAGGATATACCAGGATGGCAGGTAGCCAGCGAAGGCAATCTGACCGTAGCCCTCGACATTCATGTTACGCCGGAGCTGAGGCTGGAAGGTATTGCCCGCGAACTGATCAACAGAATTCAGAATTTGAGGAAAGAGAGCGGATTCGAGGTTACCGATAAGATAGAACTCACGGTAGGCAACCACCCTAAGCTGGCGGAGGCGCTGGAAAAATTCGGGGATTATATCTGTGCGCAGACTCTGGCGCTGAAACTTCATCGTGTTGATGTATCGGAGGTGGCTACAGATCAACTTGTTGAAATAGAACCCGGATTGGAAACCGTGCTGACGGTCAGGAAAATTTGAGAGATTAACCGATGCTGTTGATAAATATTTATTTCAGCATGTATAAATAGCACCGATTTAGATTATATTTACAAAAAGCGCAACATTATGGGAGAGAAAACAAGATATTCAGACGAGGAACTCCAGGAGTTCAAGTCCCTGATTCTGGGCAAACTGGAAAAGGCACGTCAGGATTACGAACTATACAAAAACGCTATTACACAGGGTGACGGCAATGATACCCAGGATACATCCCCAACTTTCAAGGTATTGGAAGAGGGTGCAGCCACTCTGTCCAAAGAGGAGGCAGGCAAGCTTGCCCAACGTCAGCAGAAATTTATCCAGCATCTCGAAGCGGCCCTGATCAGGATTGAGAACAAAACCTATGGAATCTGCCGCGAAACCGGGGCTTTGATCTCCAAAGAGAGGCTACGTGCGGTACCTCACGCCACTTTATCTATTGACGCTAAAAATTCCCAGCGCTGATCTGTTTTTTCAGGGCAAAAGAGTCAACCGATCTACCCATTGAAGACCGAAAGAGCTTTCTCCGCACTTTTTACATTGCCCATGAGCAATAGAAAAAAATCAATACTTCTTATCCTTTTGATTTTACTGGTGGACCAGACCTTAAAAATCTGGATCAAAACCCATTTGGCTCCGGGAGGCGAAATTGTCATTTTCAAAAACTGGTTTATCCTTCATTTCATCGAGAACAACGGGATGGCCTTTGGCCTAGAATTTGGGAATCACATCGGCAAATATTTCCTGAGTGTCTTCCGCCTGATCGCCATTGGCCTTTTGGGTTGGTACCTAAACAAGCTTTTGAAAAGAGAGGCGCCATTCGGATTGATTGCCTGTTTTTCCATGATCATGGCCGGCGCCATCGGCAACATGATTGATGGGGCATTCTATGGAATGATCTTTAATTACCACCCGGGTGAGGTAGCCACTCTTTTCCCTGCTGGTGGAGGTTACTCTTCTTTCCTGATGGGCAGGGTGGTCGACATGTTCTATTTCCCGCTGATTGAAACCACTTATCCTTCCTGGATTCCTTTTCTGGGAGGTCAGGAGTTGATTTTCTTCCGGCATATTTTTAACGTTGCCGATTCTGCTGTTTCCATCGGAGTATTTTCCATATTTATTTTCCACAGGCATCATTTTGGGGACAATAAAAAGGTTGTCAGTGAAGAAGCTCCTAAAGTTGAGTTGGACAATGAGCCAAAGGTTTCACAAAGGAGGGCCGGATGAATGGAATTGTCTCATAAATACTTATTTTCGCGGCGGATTTAGAAAGTTTTTTGAAACAATGATATGAGCATCAAAACAAAATCGATATTGATCATCCTGCTGATCCTGCTGGTTGATCAAATTCTTAAGATATACATCAAAACCCACTTCATGCTGGGCGAAGAGGTTGTTGTGGCAAAGCATTGGTTTATCCTTCATTTTGTCGAGAACAACGGCATGGCTTTTGGTTTCGAGTTTGGCAACAACATTGGTAAATATTTCCTTACGATTTTTAGGATAGCGGCTATTGGCGCACTGAGCTGGTACCTTTCCAAACTCTGGAAAAAGGAGGTGCCGTTCGGTTTGGTAGTCTGCTTTTCACTCATCCTGGCCGGAGCAACGGGTAACCTGATCGACAGCGCATTTTATGGATTGATTTTCAATGAGAGTCATGGTATAGTTGCTACACTTTTCCCGGCAGGTGGTGGTTATACCTCTTTTTTATTGGGGAAAGTGGTGGATATGTTCTATTTCCCGCTGATCGAAGGCCATTTCCCAGGCTGGTTCCCCATCTGGGGCAGCCAGGAATTTATCTTTTTCAGACCCGTATTCAACGTTGCCGACTCCTCCATCTCGATAGGAATTGTGGCCATTTTTATTTTCTACCGAAAGTATTTTGACGACAAGAAACCGGAGGCGGTCCCTTCGGAAGTTGCTGAACCAGGAGACTCAGTCGTGACAGAGGAATCTGCTGAAGAGATTGCAGAGCAGCAGAATGTTCAAGTGAATTAATATTATTCCGGGGTAAAATGATAAATGAAATCAAGGCCACAAAGGCACTAAGACACGAAGGTTTCACGAAGGTTATAACACGAAACGTTTAATGCCATCCTTTATTCGTGGTACATCGAAGTTAATCAGATATCCAAGCCTTTTGCCAGTCAATTTTAGGTGACTAAGTATTTGAGCTTCCCAAACCGGATTTACTGTTTCCAATGCTTTTAACTCACAAATGACAAGATCATTGATCATTACATCTAATCTTAATCCTTCATTAAATAAAATATCCTGAAAAACAATTGGAACATCCAATTGCCGATAGATCAAATAACCTTCATTTGCCAATACGTGGCAAAAACATACTTCATATACCTTTTCCAAGAGTCCGGGACCAAGTTCTTTGTGCACCTTATATGCTGCATTTACCACGGCTCTCCCGATTGCCTCTTCCTTAGCTGTAATAGGTATAAATCTTCTATCATTGATCCATTTTTATCATATTTTCTTTGTGAAACCTTAGTGTCTTGGTGTCTTTGTGGCGGAAAAAGAAAGCCGATTTAATGAACAAATTGCGCCATATATAAAGTTACCCCCTTTTTATACCAATCACGAATATTTCATACAAATTTCCCCAAAATCAGCTATTTTTGAATAAACAACTGATCCCATGCAATCCATCAATCCATTTACAGGTGAAATAGTTCAAACCTACCGGGAACAGACGACTGTGGAGGTAGATACCATTGTACAACAGGTGGCTGCGGCCTATCAAAGCTGGAAGCAAACCACCTTTGATCACCGTTCAAAGCTGATGAAGAATCTCCAGGCAAAACTTGTGGAAAAGAGGGAATTGCTGGCTTCCCTAATTGTTTCCGAGATGGGAAAGGTCTATCGCGAAGCGCTGGGAGAGGTCGATAAATGTGCTTTGGCATGTGGCTATTATGCCGAAAATGGTGAGAGATTTTTACAAAATGAGCCAGTTCAAACAGAGGCCCAGGAATCTTACATCTCCTACCAACCGATTGGAACCATTCTCGCCGTAATGCCCTGGAATTTCCCCTTCTGGCAGGTATTCCGGTTTCTAGCCCCGGCCTTGATGGCAGGAAATACCGGATTGCTGAAGCATGCCTCCAATGTTTCTGGCTGCGCGCTGGCCATTGAGCAGTTGGTGTCAGAGGCCGGTTTCCCCGCGAATGTATTCAGAACTTTGCTGATAGATTCAGCTAAAGTGGGGGCTGTCATTGCGAATCCGTTGGTCAAAGCGGTGACCCTCACAGGAAGTACCCCAGCCGGAAAAGCAGTGGCTGCTGCGGCAGGGGCAAATCTCAAGAAATCTGTTCTTGAACTGGGAGGCAGCGACCCTTACATAATTCTGGATGATGCGGATGTTAAAACTGCCGCCAAACTTTGTGCGACCAGTCGTTTGCTGAATGCCGGTCAGAGTTGTATCGGAGCCAAGCGGTTCATCATTGCCGATTCAATCTATGATGCGTTCAAATCCGAATTTGTGAGGCTGATGACGGCTTCGGTCTATGGAGATCCGCTTGATCCGAGTACCACCATCGGACCCCTTTCGCGGAAAGATCTGCGCGATGAATTGCACCAGCAGGTCGAAACGAGCCGTGCGATGGGCGCTTCAGTGCTGATCGGTGGTTTTATCCCGGTAGGGGAAGCCCTGTTTTATCCACCTACATATTG
>JAVHPO010000308.1:0-10811 GCA_036170635.1 Prolixibacteraceae bacterium
TCGATTGGCATGTTTGCGCGGGAGTCTTTAAAAACCTTCTCGCTGGCACGCAAAACTATCAGCTGAATATGAACGCTGTGTACGAACGTAATTTTGGAAAACATAACATTAGCGGGCTCTTCTCAATTGAGAAATCTGAATCTCAGTACGAAAAGGTTCGCTACTACAAAGACGATCCATTGCCATTTACCAACGGACAGTCCAACACCGCAACTGGTACTGCCGACGGCGAAACAACCCGTACCGAGTCAGGTATGCTCTCCTATATCGGTCGTATAAATTATTCATATGCAGATAAATACCTGTTCGAATTTCTTTTCCGCTCTGATGCGTCCACCAAATTCGCTCCTGTAAATTATTGGGGAACCTTTCCATCCTTTTCAGCGGGCTGGGTTATTTCTCAGGAGCCTTTCTTCAAGAACAATGTCAGCTGGATGGATTATCTGAAGGTCAGGGCTTCGGTGGGATTTCTCGGTAAAGACAACACCGGTGCCTGGCAGTGGCGTCAACGCTACACCTTCCAGGGCAACAAGGGGACAGTCCTTGGTACGAATGCCTCAGCCAACGTAGGCTGGGGGCTGAAGATGGAAGCTGCCCCGAACTACAATGCCACCTGGGACAATACCACCAAGCTGAACCTTGGTTTTGATACCAAATTTTTAAGAAACAGGCTCTCTGCCAACATTGATGCCTTCTTTGACCACAATAACAACCTTCTGGTTCGCCGCGATGCACTTGTGCCTGTAACCATTGGAGGCGCCATGGCTGAAGAGAACTTTGATGCTATCGATGCGTATGGTATTGAGTTGTCGCTCTCCTGGAGAGATAAAATCGGCAAAGATCTGAACTATTATGTCAGATTGAATACCGGATTAAATGATGCAAAATACCGCAAGAAAGACTGGCCTCAGATATTTGATTACAACGATGTCTATCCGGATGGTCCGGTTGATATGGGCGCCTGGGGATACAATGCCCTCGGAATGTTCCGCTCACAGTCCGACATTGACAGTTACGTACAAAAATACAATATCACCAAAGTATTTGGATCAGACATTACCCAACTAAAGCCCGGAATGTTATACTACCGAGATGTTCGTGGAACGATGAATGCGGATGGTACATATCAGGGACCTGACGGTATCATTGATGACAAGGATATGGTTCGGTTATCAATAAAATCAGGTAATCCATACGGCTTTTCATTGACTCTTGGGGGTGACTGGAAAGGTTTCAGCCTGTCGGCCCTTATCGGAGCTTCCTGGGGTGGTTTCTCAGAAGTTCCTTCCAATGCCCGGTACATTACTGCCAATCAGGCTGATTACATGAATGTACCAAAATTCTGGAATGACATGTTTACCCTTCCAACCCTTGATGCGAGTGGCAATGAGGTGGCAGGAACCGGAAATATAACCGCTAAATATCCGAATATGTACTGGAATGCCTTTAACAATGTTACCTCAGATTTCTGGCAGATTAACTCATTCCGGATGACTTTGCGAAATATGACCATTGGTTATTCACTGCCGCAAAAACAGGTCAGACAGATCGGTTTCGATGGCTGCCGTTTTACCTTGACAGGAATGAATTTGCTCAGCTTCTACAATCCACTGCCGGGTAAATTCATGGACATCAACAGCAATTATGGTGCCTTCCCAAATCTGAGAAGCATTACACTTGGACTCAATCTTTCATTCTAAACATTAAAGGCATACAACCATGAGAAACATTACATATAAAATTAGTTTATTGTGCCTGGTGTTTGTGGCAATAGCTTCAAGTTGCAGCGATCAGTTCCTGATTGATAAAAAGGACTTTTCCGGTTTCAATGAGGAAATATACAGCAATGTACTGACCGCCCAGGCCAAAGTGGATTATCTCTATTATTTGTGTCTGCCGCCTGCAACATATGGCAGCCCTGATACTTACAGCAAATCTACCGAGGAATATCCCGGTTCTACCACGTACAACCAGCTCACAGAGAAGACTTCTAATGACATCGATGACGAATTTTACAAGAGCCAGACCGGTGGTCCTTACGCGTTCATCCGCGAATGCAATATCTTCCTTGATAACATCGACAAGGGTACACTGAAAGAGGCAGAAAAAGCCACCATGAAGGGGGAAATCTATTTTTGGCGAGCCTGGAACTATTTCAATCTCGTCCGATTCTATGGAGGAGTACCAATCGTTTTGACCGCGCAGAACGCAATTTTGGGTGATGCAAATCCTGATTTAACTGATCTGGTCATACAACGTAGTTCAACAGCAGATTGTATTAAACTGATCACCACCGACCTTGATAAGGCTATTTCCCTGCTTCCCGGTACCTGGCCCGATTCCAACTGGGGACGCATAACTTCAGGTGCTGCCGCTGCCTTCAAGGGAAGGGTTCTCCTTACTTATGCCAGCCCGTTGTTTAACAGAACTATGGACGTTACCCGCTGGCAGGCTGCTTACGACGCAAACAAGGCTGCACGGGATTTACTCGTTCAAAACGGTTTTGGACTTGTTTCCGCAAACACACTGCGTGCCAAAAACTGGGAGAAAATGTTTGTTACGGCCAAGACTACCGAAGCTGTGATGACGAACCTCAACAACAATGTCACCACCGATTCTTACAAAAAGAACAACGGATGGGAAAACGCAGCCCGGCCTAAGGAACTCCAGGGCGGAGGCGGTTATGGCGCTACCGCGGAATTGCTCGATATTTTCCCGATGGCCGATGGCAAACGTCCGGGCCAGAGCACGGCTTTTGCTTATGATCCGTTGAAGTTCTACAAAAACCGCGATCCCCGTTTTTACAGGACCTTTGCCTTCAATGGCGGTGTTTGGCCTTACGGCGCGAACACAACATACACAGTCTGGACATACCAGTGGTTCAAAGATCAGACTGCTGTTAACAATGCCATTAATGTGGAAGGATCAGGATTTGCAGAATATGCAGGTCACGTCAATACCGGAATTTATATCCGCAAGAGAAGCGATCCTGCTGCCAGTTTTACCGATATTGATAAATTTACCCGCTCTGCCTCTCCTTTCATCGAAATTCGTTTCGCTGAAGTATTGCTCAACCTTGCTGAATGCGCTGCTGGTATCGGTCGCCTAGGTCTGGCGGATGAGGGTTACCAGGGATTGATTGCCCTGCGTGCCCGTGTAGGTATCCCGGCAGGTAATGATGGATATTATGGAATTCCTTCTGGTCTTGATAAATACGGATTGATCCGGGAAATCCTTTACGAGCGCCAGATTGAATTGGCCTTCGAAGGAAAGAGATTCTGGGATATGAGAAGATGGATGCTTTGGCTTGACGATCAGGCAGATCAGAATACCACCTGTGCCCAATTGGGTGTTGCTGCGATGAACGGAACCCGTCGGCATGGTATTATCCTGACAGTGAAGCCAAGCGTTTACACAGCCAATAGCTCTGGTCTTGCCAACGATATCTTTAACCCGCTGAGTACGAAATACAATGCAACGAAAGTTACCCGTGCTGGTATTGCACTGAACCCGGATGATTCGGATGCCAATTTTGCAGCGCAGGTTGCTAAACTGGATGCTTTCTATGATGCAAATCTTCAGAGGGTTACAACCAATTTTATCGATCCGACCAGTGCACCATTGTTCAGTACAACCTACAGAAGCAAGTACAATTTTCTTGGTATCAAGCAAAGCGTGCTGAAACAGTCACCCTACCTTTTCCAGACCAAAGGATGGGACGATTATTACGGCGTGACCGGAACTTTTGATCCATTAAAATAGACATGATTGGCAGAAAGGGGAGGGTCAGGTGAACTCCCCTTTCTGTTTATTTACCAAGACGCCTGGTTTACATTAATTTCTAGGAACCCCATGACGAAGTATTTCAGATTTATAACCTTAACCTCCTTACTGTTATTAATTTTTCTTCTGGCAAAAGCGCAATATCCAACTATTCCTGCGGATGTTCAGGCTGCCAGTGACAAGCTGATGGAGGAGACCCTACGTCATTCGGATGCTGCCTGGAAAATCGCCTATCCGATTGTCCTTGCTGAAGCCGAACATGGCCGTCCATACATCCCCTGGGCTGCACGTCCGGTGGATCTGCCACAGGCCGAAATTCCTGCTTTCCCCGGAGCCATGGGGGGCGGTGAATTTACTTTTGGAGGAAGAGGTGGTAAGGTGATCACTGTCACTTCGCTTGCTGATGACGGTCCGGGTACTTTACGTGAAGCCTGCGAAACAGGCGGCGCCAGGATCATTGTATTCAACATCTCGGGTCTTATCAGGCTGAAAACCCCTTTGATTATACGGGCTCCCTATGTCACCATTGCAGGTCAAACGGCGCCCGGAGATGGTATTTGCGTTGCGGGTGAAACCGTCTGGATCAACACCCATGACGTGGTGATCCGCCACATGCGGTTCCGAAGGGGTGAGACCTGGGTTGGACGCCGCGACGATTCTATCGGTGGCAATCCGGTGGGCAACATCATGATTGACCATGTCTCTGCCAGCTGGGGACTCGACGAAGATATGTCTATCTACCGCCACATGTACAACGACAGTACCGGGAAAGCGGAAGCGAAACTACCTACCGTGAATATCACGATTCAGAATTCCATTTTCTCCGAAGCGCTGGATACCTGGAACCACTCTTTTGGCAGCACTTTGGGCGGCGAAAATTGTAGCTTTATGCGGAACCTCTGGGCCAACAATGCGGGACGGAACCCTTCAATCGGATGGAATGGTATCTTTAATTTTGCCAACAATCTGGTATTCAATTGGGTACACAGATCCACAGATGGCGGCGACTACACTGCCATGTACAATATCATCAACAATTATTACAAACCCGGTCCATCTACTCCGACGAATACGCCTATTGGTCACAGAATACTGAAACCTGAATCCGGCAGAAGCAAACTCGGACATCTGGTCTTTGGTCGTGCCTACGTGAACGGCAACATTGTCGAAGGAAATGAACAGGTCACCAAAGACAACTGGAACGGTGGCGTGCAGGTGGAAGATATGCCGGATGCCGGTAAATATACTGCTGCCATGAAATGGGAGAAACCTTTGCCTATGCCGGTATTCCCCATTATGACAGCCCAGGAGTCTTTCGGATTTGTGCTCGAAAATGCCGGCGCCACTTTACCCAAAAGGGATGCGGTTGATCTCCGCATCACGGAACAGGTTCGTACAGGAGTGATCAATTACATTGAAAATGTCAATCTGGATAATGTGCCAAAATTTAAAGTCCGACGCTTACCCATCGATTCCTACAAAAAAGGGATCATCACCGATATTTCCCAGGTTGGGGGATACCCGGAGTACAAAAGCGCCGAGCCCTTAAAAGATTCGGACAATGACGGAATGCCGGATGCATGGGAGATCAAATACAAGCTGAACCCAAATGATCCCAAGGATGCCGCACTCGATTGCAATGGAGATGGCTATACCAACATCGAAAAATACATCAACGGCATCGATCCGAAGAAGAAGGTCGACTGGAAGGATCCCAGGAATAATTTTGACACGCTGACTAAAAAGGTAAAATGAGATTATCTGTTTCTCTTTCGGTATATCTGTTGTTGTGTTCGCTGACACTTTTTTCCCAAACCAATGATGAAAAGGAGGCTGCTTATACCCGAACCATCCTGGTTAGAGCTGAAAAAATTGTTGCCCCGCTCGGTATTGCTGATACGCTGAAGGCAGGTAAGGTCAGGAATCTGATCATGAAGCAGTACCGGAGCCTGAATGAAATTTATTCCATCCGCGACATTAAACTTGCAGCAGCCAAAGAGCTGAAGCAAACGAACAAAGAATTGGCGCTACAACAAGTTCAAAATACTGAGAATGAGGTCAACGCTCAGTTGTATACGCTCCATTTCGATTACCTTTCAAAATTGATGTTTTACCTGACTCCAGCGCAGATCGACCAGGTAAAAGACGGCATGACTTATGGTGTTCTTCTGTTAACCTTCAGGGGTTATTTGTCTATGATCCAAAATCTTACGGAGGAACAAAAACAACAAATCATGGTTTGGCTGGTGGAGGCCAGGGAGCATGCGATGGATGCCGGTTCTTCGGATGAGAAGCACAAATGGTTCGGAAAGTACAAGGGACGGATTAACAATTGGCTCTCAGCTGCCGGATACGATTTGAAAAAAGAGGGTGAAGATTGGCAGAAAAGAATTAAATTGGAGGACAATAAATCCAAATAATGACACAATGATGATTGCCAGTTATTTGCCGGACCGTTTCATCAACCACTCCCTTACCCGCTCGATTCTATCGCTTTTGTTGGTTATTGCGTTGATATCAAGCGGTATTGCAATTGCGGTGAATGCTCCGAAAACAAAGCCGGTTGTTCCTGTATCAATGGGACCGGACGGGCATCTGATCTATACTGTCGATGTGCATGGTGACAGGGTTCCTGATTTTTCGTGGTGTGGTTATATGGCAGGTGAACAACCCGTGCCATTTGTGCCGGTGCGTGTGGTAGTCCCTGCCCAGCCGGGAGATGCCACGCTGCGAATTCAGTCCGCGATGGATTATGTCGCCGCCCTGCCGATTGACAAGGATGGCTTCAGGGGAGCCGTTTTGCTGGGGCCAGGCGTTCATTCAGTGGAAGGGGATCTGAGAATTCAGGCATCCGGTGTTGTTCTGAGGGGCAGCGGTATCGGTGCAGAAGGAACCATATTGGTTGCTACGGGCGATGATCGCAGAAATTTCATCACCATTTCTGGACAGAATGACAAAAATTTATCTCAGGAGACAAGGATAACGGATGCTTATGTTCCTGTCAATGCCATGCAATTCAATGTTGCCGGTGGAAATTTCAAAGCCGGAGAGCTCATTCAGATTCACAGACCTTCCACTGCCGCATGGATCAAAGCCCTCGGCTGTGATCATTTTGGAGGGGGTATCACCTCCCTGGGCTGGAAACCCGGAGAGCGTGACCTCTATTGGGACCGAAAAATCATCTCCGTGGATGGTTCCTCCATCAAAATTGATGCACCCATAACGACTGCATTGGACAGCGCCTTTGGCGGCGGATTGATTTCGCTGGTCAAATGGCCCGGACGAATTGAAAAGTCAGGAATAGAGAATTTGCTGATCAGGTCGGATTGCGATGCTACCAATCCAAAAGATGAAGCCCATAGCTGGATGGCTGTAGTGATCGATAATGCCCTGGATGCATGGGTTAGACAAATCGATTTTGAACACTTTGCCGGTTCAGCAGTATTGGTCTTTGAAAATGCCCGGCAGGTTACAGTCGAGGATTGTAGCTCTTTTGCGCCTGTTTCGGAGATCGGCGGACAAAGGCGCAATACCTTCATTACTACCGGTCAGCAGACACTCTTTCAGCGCTGTTATGCCGAACAGGGTTACCACGATTTTGCAACAGGTTTTTGTGCTGCCGGACCAAACGCCTTCGTCCAGTGCGAGTCGAAGCTTCCGTATAGCTTTAGCGGAACCATCGACAGTTGGGCTTCCGGGGTACTTTTTGATATAGTGAATGTCGATGGTCAGGCGCTATCTTATCTGAACCGCGGACAGGACGGTCAGGGGGCCGGATGGAGCGCTGCCAACAGCGTTTTCTGGCAATGCACCGCGGCTCGTGTGGATTGTTTTAATCCGCCGACTGCCAACAACTGGGCATTCGGAACATGGGCGCAGTTCTCGGGCGACGGATACTGGTCCGACTCCAACAACCACATCCGCCCGCACAGCCTCTATTACGCACAACTTTCAGACAGGCTAAACCGGAACATGGATAGTCAGTCTCAGTTACTTCCGGTCGAAACAGAGGCTTCGAGCAGTCCTTCCGTTGAGGTGGCAGCCCAACTTAACGCCAAATCTTTCCAGCCTCCGGTACAATTGAGCGAATGGATTGTGAAGACTACATCCCGCAATCCGATTTCCCTATCGGCAGAAGGTATCAAGACAATCGATCAGATTGGCGTTCAAAAAAGAATTGCTCCAGCTTCAGGTCCAGCGATACAGATTCGCAACGGTTGGCTGGTGAGGGGTTCAAAAGTAGTGACTGGCAAAAAGCTTTCCGTACCATGGTGGAACAGCAATCCTATTCCGGCAATTACCCGTTTTGTACCGGGTAGGATTGGAAATACTGCAACTGATGATCTGAACGAATTGACTTCCTGGATGCAGCGTCAGAATATCGTCTCACTGGAGCAGAATTATGGTCTGTGGTACGATCGCCGGCGTGACGATCACGAACGCATCCGGCGGATGGATGGCGATGTATGGCCACCGTTTTATGAACTTCCTTTTGCACGCAGCGGCAAAGAGACTGCATGGGATGGTCTGAGCAAGTACGATCTGACAAAATACAACACCTGGTACTGGTTGAGGTTGAAGAAATTTGCTGATTTGGCCGATCAGAAAGGGCTGATATTGGTCAACCAAAACTATTTTCAGCACAACATTATCGAAGCAGGCGCCCATTGGGCCGATTTTCCGTGGCGATCTGCCAATAACATCAACAATACCGGTTTTCCCGAACCACCGCCTTATGCCGGCGATAAACGTATCTTTCAGGCGGAGCTGTTCTACGATGTTAACCACCCTGTGCGGAGACCAATCCACGAAGCTTTCATTCGCAAGAATCTTGAGAATTTCAGCGAGAATAGCGGTGTAATTCAGTACATTGGAGAAGAATTTACCGGGCCATTACATTTCGTTCGATTCTGGCTGGAAACTGTTGCTAAGTGGAAAACCGAAACCGGAAAGCATACTTTCATCGGACTGGCGGTTACCAAAGACGTGCAGGATTCGGTACTGAACGATCCCAAACTTGCAGCGGTGGTCGATATGATCGATGTCCGGTACTGGTTTCCCCGGGAGGATGGCAGTTTTTATGCCCCCCGCGGCGGACTTAATCTAGCGCCACGGCAGCATGCCCGATTGGTCAAGCCGGGCAAAAGCTCATTTGACCAGGTGTACCGGATTGTGCTGGATTACCACAGGCGGTTTCCTGGTAAGGCAGTAACCTACTCGGCGGATGGTTACGACAGTTTTGCCTGGGCCGTTTTCATGGCTGGCGGTTCGCTGGCAGCCATTCCGCAGGTGAGTGTGCCTGGTTTTCTGGAAAGCGCATCGGGTATGAAAGCCAAAGAGGCGACTGGTCGGTACATGATCGATAATGAAAAGGGTGAATGCATTGTCTATTGCCGGAAAGGCGCCGATCTTGCTGTTGATCTTAAGGGATTCCCCGGAAAGTTCAATTTGGTCAGGATTAATCCGAATGATGGTTCTCAGGTAGGAAAAATTGAAACTTTGGGTGGAGGGAAACCGCTGAAATTAGTATCTGACAAGTCCAGCGACATGGTGTATTGGATCAAAAAGAATTGAGATGAGACGGCCAATCCTTTTGTTAGCGATAATCCTGGTAAGCAGGCTGGCTTTCGGTCAGTCGAAGGAGGTTTACCTTTTCAGCACCTTTCATGAACCGGCCGACCAAGGACTGATGCTTGCCTGGAGCGCTGATGGTTACCATTGGGAGGACTTAGGTGGTCCTTACCTGAAACCTGAAATTGGCATTCAAAAGGTGATGCGGGATCCCTCTGTTGTGTCGGGTCCTGACGGCACTTTTCACATGGTCTGGACCTCATCCTGGAAAGGCGACAAAGGTTTCGGATATTCCAGTACAAAAGACTTTATTCATTGGACCGAAGAACGGTTGATTCCGGTCATGGCTTACGATACCTCGACCGTCAATGTTTGGGCTCCTGAGCTTTTTTACGATGACGAAAAGGGGGATTTTGTGATCGTCTGGTCATCGACCATCCCATATAAATTTGAAAAGGGCCAGGAGGAGGAGCGCAACAACCACCGTCTCTACTACACAACAACAAAGGATTTCGTCCATTTTTCTGAAACTAAACTCTTTCTTGATCCCGGGTACAGTGTCATTGATGCCATGATCGTTAAGAGAGGGAAAGGCGATTATGTGCTGGTTTTAAAAGACAATACCCGGAATTTCAGGAATATTAAGGTGGCATTCGGACATTCGCCACTGGGTCCGTGGAAGGATGTCTCCGCCCCTTTCACCGCCTTCAAAACGGAAGGTCCAACGGTCGCCAAAGTTGGACAGGATTGGCTGATTTATTACGACTCCTACGGTGACAAAAAGTATGGGGCGATGAAAACATCAGACTTTAAGAGCTTTACAGATGTTTCATCCCTTGTTTCCCTGCCGGAAGGCCACAAACACGGGACGATCTTCAAGGCCGATATGAAAATCGTGGATGCCTTGAAAAATCACTCCTCCGTCTCCGGACAGGAGATGGTGCATTATACAGGTACAACACTCAACAATCCGGACTACCACCATGGTCAGTTATCCCCGGCTGTCGGTGTGCACAATATACAGGTACTGAGGGCCAACCGCGAACATCCCGAAATGGCGGATGGTTTCGGCTGGACCTACAACCACGCGCCAATGCTGGCCTGGTGGAACAACGCATTTTATCTGGAATACCTGAGCGATTCGGTCGGCGAACATACCCCGCCGGGCCATACACTGTTGATAACCTCTAAAGATGGAACCCACTGGACCAAACCTGTTGTCATCTTCCCGAAATACCGGGTTCCGGACGGGACGACCCAGGAAGGTGAGACGGCAGTCGCCAAAGACCTGTTTGCCGTCATGCATCAGCGAATGGGATTTTATGTGTCGGAAGAGAAGCGTTTACTGGCTTTTGCCTACTACGGCATCTGCCTGAACCCGAAGGACGGTCCGAACGATGGGAATGGTATCGGGCGGGTAGTCCGCGAAATCTACCAGGACGGTTCCTTCGGCCCGA
>JAVHPO010000309.1:0-2088 GCA_036170635.1 Prolixibacteraceae bacterium
GGGGATGAGTCTTTCACCATCCAAAAATCCAAGATCCGTGGGGAAGTATCAGCCGGAATGATCTGTGCCGAAGATGAAATCGGACTTGGAACCGACCACAATGGCATCATGGTATTGGATCATTCAGCCGTGCCCGGAACCCTTGTTTCTGCATATTTTCATATCGAAAGCGACTTTTGTCTGGAGATAGACCTTACCCCAAACCGCATCGACAGTGCCTCGCACATAGGTGTAGCCCGCGATTTGGCTGCATTTTTACGTCAAACAGAGGAGATCAACTACACCAAGCCATCAGTCGATGGTTTTAAAGTTACTTCGAACACCCATGCCATTCCGGTTACCATCGAGAATCCTGAGGCTTGTGCCAGGTATGCCGGGGTTTCCATCAAAGGAGTCAGCATCAAAGAATCTCCCGACTGGCTGAAAAACCGTCTTCGGGTCATTGGCCTCAAACCAATCAACAATGTGGTCGATATCACCAATTTCGTCCTGTTTGAAACCGGTCAGCCGTTGCATGCTTTTGATCTGAAAGCCATCAAGGGAAACCAAATTATCGTGAAGACCCTGCCTTCCGGCACCAAATTTCGTACCCTGGATGAGGTGGAACGCTTGCTGGACGAAAAGGACCTGATGATTTGCAACAAATCGGAGGGAATGTGCATCGGTGGCGTTTTCGGAGGAATCGATTCCGGTATCACAAATAAGACGACTGAGATGTTCCTGGAAAGTGCGCTGTTCAATCCTGTCTATATTCGAAAAACAGCACGTCGTCATGGTTTGAATACCGATGCCTCCTTTCGGTTCGAGCGCGGTGTGGATCCAAACGGTACCATTTACGCGCTCAAACGCGCAGCCATTCTGATCTGTGAACTTGCAGGCGGAGAGATCGCTTCGGAGATCGTCGATGTGGTGGCTGATCCGGCCATGCTTGAACCTTTTGCTGTGAGTGTCAGCTACAACAATATTACCAGACTGATCGGCAAGGAGATACCGGTCAATCAGATAAAAAACATTCTCACCTCTCTCGAGATTAAAATCGTTTCGGAGAACCAGGATGGTCTTGAACTTGCCGTACCTCCCTACCGGGTGGATGTGCGCCGCGAAGCAGATATCATTGAAGAGCTTCTCCGCATTTACGGATACAACAATGTTGAGCCCGGAAAGTCTGTAAAATCAACGCTTCAGCATGGCAGCCTTCAGGACAAGCAGAAACTGCAAAATCTGATATCTGAGATTTTGACGGCAAACGGATTCAACGAGATCATGTGCAACTCACTCACAAAATCGACCTATTACGAGCAACTCAGTTCGTTCAAAGAGGAGAATTGCGTAAAACTTTATAATCCGCTCAGTTCGGATCTGAACGTGATGCGCCAGACGCTGCTATTCGGCGGACTGGAAACGGTACTCAGAAACAGCAATTTCAGAAATGCCGACCTGAAATTGTACGAATTTGGGAATGTTTATAGGTATGACGGAACCAAAACCCATACGAATCCAGTTAAAAATTATTCGGAAGAGGAGCACATCGGTATCTGGATTACCGGAAACAAAGAGAATGAGAACTGGGTTTCGAAGGCGCAATCCTCCAGCTTCTTTACCCTCAAAAGTTACGTTGAGAAGATACTCGCCCGTTTGGGTATTTCGCCTGATGCATGTCAGATTAAGTCATTCTCTTCGGAGCTTTACGCCGACGGACTGATTTACACTTTCAACAACCAGCAGATTGCACAAATAGCCATTCCAGGCAAAAATATATTGAAGCAAAACGGCCTCTCCGCCGACCTTTTCTACGGCGACATTCACTGGACACTGCTGCTAAACGCGATCAAAAAACAGAAAGTATCCTACACCCCGCTTCCAAAATTCCCGGAGGTAAAGAGGGACCTTGCATTGCTGGTCGATCAGGAGGTTTCTTTTAGCGCCATCAAAATGTGGGCTTTCAGGACCGAACGGGAGTTGCTGAAATCAGTCTCCATCTTTGACGTTTATGAAGGCGCACATCTCCCGGAAGGAAAGAAATCGTATGCCGTGAGCTTCCTGCTAAGGGATGATTCCAAAACCCTGCAGGACAAGCAAATTGAAAAA
>JAVHPO010000310.1:0-35662 GCA_036170635.1 Prolixibacteraceae bacterium
CCCTGGTATGAAGAACACCCTCCTCCATGTATATTCTAAGTGTTCCGCCGGAAACTTCAGTTTTAAGAATTTTCTGAATATTGGAATCGGTCTCGACGATTACCTTTTCGATGGCATCTTGATTGACAAATACTTCAATGCCATTGCTCACTTCAAGTGCTTCAAAACTTGAAACATTTCGTTCTTCTTTGACGACATGTCCATTTCCGCGAATATGAGGTATACAGGAGAGGACAGAAAGAGTGCATGCCATTAATATGATGGCCATCAGTCCGTTTCGCATTTTCTTATTCATAACGATGAATTTTTAGGTATTACATTTTTAGTCATCCTACAATAAGACGCAATAAGCGTGAATTCGTTACAAAAAAAAACGACCCCGACGGGCTGCGTCGGGGTCGTTTTTTTATAATAAACTGAACTATTGTTTCAGGGGTTCGTTTTTCTTCTCTTCAGCTGCTGCAGGAGGTGTTGAAGGTTCATCTTCCTCTTTCATCGCTTTTTTAAATTCTTTCATGCCTTTTCCAAGCCCACCCATCAATTCCGGAATTTTCTTTCCTCCGAAGAAAATTAACAAAACTGCAATAATAATAATGACATGCGCACCACTTAATACTCCCAATATAAATAAGTTCATAGCCGACTGTTTTATGCGTTTGGGGCAAATATAGCAATTGTTTTAATCTTATATTGCCACTTCACCTAAATAATTTTAAGATATCGTTACCGTTCGCGTAAATCAATAACGAAAATAGCAGAACCATTCCGGCAATCTGCGCATATTCTAAAAATTTATCGCTTGGTTTTCTTCTTGTAACAATTTCGTATAGTAAAAATAGAACGTGACCTCCGTCCAACGCCGGGATGGGCAGGATATTCATTACGGCTAAAATGATTGAGAGGAAGGCGGTAAGGTTCCAGAAAGACTCCCAGTCCCAGACCCCCGGGAAGATGTTTCCGATGGCAATAAATCCGCCCAGCGATTCGTAGGCTTTCGTTTTGGGTGAGAAAAGCAGTTTAAACTGTTTGAGGTAATCCCCAACGGCCCTGTACCCTTTGGATATCCCGGCAGGAATAGATTCGAGAAGGCTGTATTTGATGGTTTTGTATTCGAAGACGCCCTCCAGGTCATAGGCTCTTTGTATGCCGATCAACCCGGCGGAACCAATTCTGATTTTTTTTGTCAGACTGACACCTTTGCGGATGAATTGAACAGTGACATCGGAATCTTTTGAAAGCGCCAGTTTGTCAACAAACTGATCATAGAACTTAAATTTCGTACTGTCTACTGAAAGTATTTCGTCGCCAAGTTCCATTCCCGCATCCCTTGCCGGAGATTGTTTGGCGAAAGCGACGATTTTGCATGAGAATGGCACACGAAGTGAGAGGATATTCTTGTCAGTCAGTAATTTGGGGATAATCTCCTTTTTAACCTGAAGCGTTAATTTTTGAGAATCCCTTTGTACTTCAATGGTTTGGGCTCCATCCAACACGATGGTAGGCACAATTTTGGTAAAACTCTCAACCTTTTTGCCATCAACCGAAAGAATTTTATCTCCATTCCGGAGTCCGATTTCGCGCCCCGTATCAGAAACTACAATTCCATATTTGGCATTCTGAGTTGGGAGATACTCATCGCCCCATACAAACAGGATCATGGAATAGAGTGCCAATGCCAGTATAAGATTGAACAGCACCCCGCCGATCATGATCAGCAAGCGTTGCCAGGTTGGCTTAGACCGGAATTCCCAGGGTTGTGGTGGCAGTTTCATCTGCTCTTTGTCCATCGATTCGTCGATCATGCCCGATATCTTGACATAACCACCAAGGGGTAGCCATCCTACACCATATTCAGTTTCACCTCTTTGCGTTTTGAAAAGTGAAAACCAAGGGTCGAAAAAGAGGTAAAATTTCTCTACCCTGCAATGGAAAAGTTTGGCAAACAAAAAGTGCCCAAATTCGTGCAGGATAACCAGTATGGAGAGGCTCAGCAGGAGCTGGGCGGCTTTGATCAGTATAACCATCTTGTCTCTATCAAATGTTTGTTTTTATCTTTTTAGGATGATCTCTTCCGCATAAATTCGAGCTGTTTTGTCAGATTCCATGTAGTCACTTAATTCAGGATGTCCAACAAATGGAACCATTTCCATCACCAGCTCGTTGATATTTGCAATCTCCTTAAAAGATATTTTTTCGTTTAAAAATGCTTTAACTGTTATTTCATTTGAAGCATTCAGCACGCAGGCAAGGTTGCCGCCTTTGTTCAGTGCCTCGTAAGAAAGTGCAAGGTTACGAAAATTTTTTGTATCGGGCGTTGTAAAAGTGAAGGTTGCGTAATCGGTGAAGTTGAACCGTGCAAGGGAATTCTTGATGCGAATGGGATATCCCAGGGCAAATTGTATGGGTATTCGCATATCTGGGAGTCCCAATTGTGCTTTGATGGATCCATCGCAAAATTGCACCATGGAGTGGATGATGCTTTGCGGATGAACGACTACATCGATCTGATCCGGTCTAAGTCCGAAAAGCCATTTTGCCTCTATGACTTCGAACCCTTTGTTCATAAGGGTAGCCGAATCGATGGTGATCTTTGCGCCCATGTCCCAATTTGGATGTTTCAACGCCTCTTTGACGGTTACTTTTGAGAGTTGTTCGGCTGATTTTCCGTGAAATGGACCTCCTGAACAGGTAAGAATGATCTTTTCCACCGAATTATCCGCTTCACCGACCAGGCATTGAAAAATGGCTGAATGTTCAGAATCGATCGGGAGAATTTCAGACCTGTATTCAAGGGCCAGCCTGGTAATAAGATCTCCGGCAACGACCAGTGTCTCTTTGTTGGCTAGGGCGATTTGTTTTCCGGCTTTCACAGCGCGGATGGTTGGCAACAGTCCGGAAAAGCCTACCATTGCTGTCACGACCGTATCAATGGAGCCCATCTCTACTACCTGTGCGATCGCATCGCAGCCGGCATAGACCTTAATAGGAAGTTCTGATAATGCCTCCTTTATCTCCGGATATTTTGCTTCATTACCAATTATGACAACATTAGGCATGAATTTAAGGGCCTGATCAATCAGTAAATTAGCGTTATTATTTGCTGTCAGTACTTCGACGGAGAAGAGGTCGGGATTACTCGCAATGATATCCAGGGTCTGCTGACCGATAGATCCGGTAGAGCCGAGCAGGGCAATTTTCTTCATGGTAGGGTATGGGTTAAAAGCTGATATAGTCTTCGGGATTGATCGGGTTGCCATTGACCCAGAGTTCGAAATGGAGGTGAGGACCGGTAGTTTTCCTTCCTGTATTACCCATGATGGCAATCACTTCGCCTGCTTTTACCTTGTCGCCCTGTTTTTTGAGCAGCTCCGAATTGTGCTTGTAACAGGTAACAATATTTTGATCATGTTGTATGATCATAACATATCCTGTTTCCATGGTCCATTCGGAAAAGATAACGGTACCATCTAACGCAGAGGAAATTCTGGAATTTTGCTTAGCTACGATATCTACCCCATAATGACCGGCAGAGATATCCTGTTTCCCGGTCACCATACCTTTAAGCGGAGGGAAAAACAGCAAGCTTGCGAGTCCGCTTTTTCTTATACTGCCCGGACCAAGGTGTAGATTGAATTGTTCCTGATCCAGTTCGTCCTTGAAAAGACTGTCCTGGTTCAATTTCCTCAGGTCGTTCAGATTGGGTCTGACGATTGAGTCTCTCCGGGTAACCGTATCGAGTGAATTTTCGCCGCTCAGCATGGCGCGCATATCGTGAAAGTAGCGGTCGTAGAGGTTTATTTTTTGTTCGAGTGAATCGGTTACCAGCGCATTGTTGATCAATCTTTGCCGCAGCTTCCCGGAAGGGTAGCCCGGAATGTATTCGCGCAACGGAGTAAATGCTATAAGGATGGTCACCCCAATGATGATGGCCACAACAGCGCCAACCAGTCCGAGCACCAAAGTCCGCGCATTGAACCTTATCTGTTTGATGATATGAAGGTTGAGGTCGTTGAAGATAACGATCCGATAGGGATTCTGAAACAGTTTCTTCAACTTATCTCTCTTTCTTTCTGCCGACATGGGTAGCTATTTCTTGAAAATCCAAACATACACAAAAAACTCGCATGTATATTGCAGAACCGGAAAAAATGGCTATCTTTGTACCCACAAAACCGACACAGCTGGTTTTAAAAAATATACTGTGGGGTAGAGCAGTTGGTAGCTCGTCGGGCTCATAACCCGGAGGTCGTGGGTTCGAGTCCTACCCCCGCTACAAAGAGTCCTCGTAAACGAAAAGTTTACGAGGACTTCTGTTTTATAATGTTTTTGTATTGGCCGACAGTAGGTATTTCTTATTATGCAAGATGCTCTATCAGTATCTTGAAACCCAATCCAATCAGGATCACTCCACCTAAAACTTCCACTTTCGAGCCAAATCTGCCTCCTACATCTTTCCCGATCCGGATTCCAAGCATCGAGAAAAAGAAGGTAACACCGCCAATGATCGCTGCCCCACCAAAAATTTTGCTCGTTTCGGCCAAAGCATAGGAGAAACCTACAACCAAAGCATCGATGCTGGTGGCGATGGAGAGGGTCATGATGTGACGAAAAGAGTAGATATCCGATTCCTTTTTATCGGCAGGCATCGTGATCCCTTCGTAGATCATCTTGCCCCCCAGATAGGCCAGGAGGATGAAGGCAATCCAATGGTCAATTCCTTCCACGTAACTTTTGATACCGGCTCCCATGAACCAGCCAACGATAGGTAGAATGCCCTGAAAAAAAGCGAAGGCGAAGGCAATTTTGACCGCATGGCTGAATGATACCTTTTGTTCTGCCAATCCACAACTGATGGATACAGCAAAAGAGTCCATTGAGAGGCCGGTAGCTAAAATCAGGACAGTAACCAGATCCATATGGGTTGGTAGTTGATCAGTTGATGTGCTGGATTGAGTTTGGAAGCATTAGTAAAAAGGGCAGAGCCTGTGAATAATCCAGAGAAGGATATTCCAAACCCAAGACCCTGATATTGTTATAGTAAGTTTGAAGTTTTAAATAATAATACTTCTCGCTTTGTATAAACCAGCTCTTGTCTCCCAATTTTTGAGCCAGAAACCATTTTTCTATTAACCTTCCGCTGCGGCCATTACCATCATTCCAGGGGTGAATTTTCACAAAAACCAAATGCAACATGGCTGCATAGTAGAAGACTTCGGATATTCCCATTTTCATTCGGATGAGCAGGTCCACATCGCTGTAAAATTTTTCCATTTCAGCTTCAACCTCATAAAGAGTTGCTGCAACATACTCAATATTACCCTCATCATTGGTAACATACATATTTTGTTTTCGTATTTTCCCTTGCTGATGTTTGGCTACAATATGCCTGCTTAAAAGTTTGTGGGCCTCTTCAATGTTTGATTTGCACATCACATTAGTTTTGGCAAATATATAAAAAAGAACGCCGGAGAATTTCTCCGGCGTTCTGATTTTGACCATTGCTGGTCATTTATATATTGGGTTGACAATTACATCATTCCACCCATACCGCCGCCCATACCACCGCCAGGCATTGGTGGTTCATCTTTCTTCTCTTCTACCAGCACACATTCTGTTGTCAGGAACATACCAGCAATAGAGGCAGCATTTTCAAGCGCAATACGTGTTACTTTGGCAGGGTCGATAACTCCTGATTCGTAGAGATTCTGGAATACATCGAGGCGTGCGTTGTAGCCGAAATCGCCTTTGCCTTCTTTCACTTTCTGAACGATCACAGCGCCTTCGACACCTGCGTTGGATACAATCTGGCGCATTGGCTCTTCGATGGCACGTTTGATGATCAGGATTCCAGTTGTCTCGTCGTCATTGTCACCTTCAAGACCTTCAAGAGACTCGATTGCACGGAGCAGCGCTACACCACCTCCGGGTACGATACCCTCTTCGATGGCTGCACGGGTTGCATTCAGTGCGTCATCAACACGGGCTTTCTTCTCTTTCATTTCGATTTCGGAAGGTGCGCCAACATACAGTACGGCAACTCCGCCTGAAAGTTTGGCCAAACGCTCTTGTAGTTTTTCACGATCGTAATCGGATGTAGTGGTTTCAATCTGTTTTTTGATCTGACCAACACGGGCTGCGATCAATTTTGAGTCGCCTCCACCGTTAACAATCGTTGTTTTGTCTTTGTCGACAGTTACTTTTTCTGCTTTTCCAAGCATCTCAAGTGTGGTGTCTTCCAATTTCATCCCTTTTTCTTCGGTAACTACTGTTCCGCCTGTTAAAATGGCAAGGTCTTCGAGCATCTCTTTGCGGCGATCGCCAAATCCGGGCGCCTTAACGGCACAAACCTTTAGTCCGGCACGTAAACGGTTGACAACCAGAGTTGCCAATGCTTCACCTTCGATGTCTTCGGCAATGATCATCAATGGACGACCGGATTGATGTGTAGCTTCCAGAATAGGAACCAGTTCTTTCATGGAACCAATTTTCTTGTCATGGATCAGTATGAAAGGATGCTCCATCTCGGTAGCCATCTTTTCGGTATCTGTTACAAAATAGGGAGAGATGTAACCGCGATCGAATTGCATACCTTCAACAACTTCCACGTAAGTGTCAGTTCCTTTGGCCTCTTCGACAGTGATAACTCCTTCTTTGTTAACTTTTTGCATTGCTTCGGCAATCAGTTTGCCAATTTCCGCATCGTTGTTGGCAGAAACGCGGGCAACCTGCTCGATTTTATCGTAATCGCTGCCAACGTTGACAGACTGGGATTTGATATGGGCTACTACTTTGAGTACTGCTTTGTCGATACCGCGTTTCAGGTCCATTGGGTTGGCGCCTGCAGTAACGTTTTTCAACCCTACCGTGATGATAGATTGAGCCAAAACAGTAGCGGTGGTTGTTCCGTCTCCTGCATCGTCGCCTGTTTTTGAGGCAACTTCTTTAACCAGATGGGCGCCAATGTTTGCATACGGATCGGCAAGATCGATCTCTTTTGCTACGGTTACACCGTCTTTTGTTACCAGTGGAGCACCAAATTTTTTCTCGATGATCACGTTACGTCCTTTTGGTCCGAGGGTAACTTTTACTGCGTCGGCCAATTGGTCGACACCTTTTTTCAACAGCTCGCGAGCTTCAATATTGAATTTAATTTCCTTAGCCATTTCGAATAAATTTTATTTATTGACAATCAATTAATTAAGCGATAAAAAGAACGTCTGTCTGATTAACAAGCAGATAATCTTTTCCTTCGATAGAGAGTTCGGTGCCAGAGTATTTTCCAAAGAAGACCACATCACCTACTTTAACTTCCATCACTTCATCTTTTTTTGCACTACCTACCAGAACAACTTTCCCGGAAAGTGGTTTTTCTTTAGCTGAATCAGGAATGATAATACCACCAGCTGTTTTTTTCTCTGCTTCCTGCGGCTCAATCAATACTTTGCCGGCAAGGATTTTACCTTTAAGTTCTGCCATTTTAAAAAATTTATTTAATAATTAGTGTGAATAATATTTTTTATACCTCAACCTTATCAGATTTTGTGCCAAAACGAAAAGGAACTAATTCATCTCCCTTTTCAGACAAAATTTCACCGCATTATTGGAGAAAAATAAGAATTTCAATGTAAATATTTGAATTTTAGGCGTTTGCCTAAATCAGATCTTGTCAGGTAATTCTGACAAGATGACACATTTAAAATTCCGGATTTTCGATTTATGGCAAAGAACCAGCTTCTATCGTGCGAAAGAATGGGCAGAGTTGTCCAAACGGCCGATTCCACAAAAAAGCCACTGCTTTTTGGGCAGCGGCTTTAAGTCTTTGCGAAACGACTGGTTTCGTTTATTTTGTTTTTGAGGAGTCTTTGCTATTGGGAGCAGACTGTGGAAAAGTAGGTAAGGCGGACGGATCCTGAACGCCTTGAATTTGCTGTTCAATAGCTGATTTTGCCTGTTGTCCCTGACGTGGCAGGAAGGCTGTTGCCGCAACACAAAGAACTATCAGGCTAGCTGCCAGGATCCAGGTTCCTTTTTCAAGGAAGTCGGTTGTTTTACGTACGCCCATTACCTGGTTGGAACTGGAAAAAGAGGATGCTAATCCGCCTCCTTTTGAGTTTTGAACCAATACAAGCAGGACGATAAGGATACAAACAATAAAAATCAGGACTATGATAAAATTGTACATCTGGTATTATTTAAGCATTTTTTTAATCTCTTCAATCTGCTCGGCAAAATAAACACTTTTTTCGGGAAATTTCAAACTTAACCGCCTAAAAGAGTCAATCGCTTTTTGGAGGTGCCCCTGTTTTAGATAAATTCTTGATAATGTTTCTGTTATGAATTCGTCATTTTCGTTTTCCGAAGTGTCATTTAACTCAGTCAGATCGTTTTGAGCAGTTGAGATGTCATTACGAGGTTGGATGGTAGGATTCACTTTGATGAATTTCTCTATCAAATCGACTTTCTCCTCAGTAACCTCAGCTATTATTTCATCCCGAATGGCCTTTGCGTTTTCCTGGGTTTGA
Organism: Prolixibacteraceae bacterium; assembly: GCA_036170635.1. Taxonomy (GTDB): domain Bacteria; phylum Bacteroidota; class Bacteroidia; order Bacteroidales; family Prolixibacteraceae; genus CAINVV01. The sequence goes on from JAVHPO010000310.1 coordinate 8,523, forward strand.
TCAGATTCATCCAACTGGAAGAGCGCATCTTGCTGGTCAAAGCTTAGCAGGTCAAAATCGATGATTTCAGGATCAACTGGTTCTTTTGGGGCGAATTCAGGGAAATCGGCTGCTGTAATCTGTCTCTCTTCAGAAAGCTCAAAAAGTGGAGTGCTATCCTGTACGGGTTTACCGGTTGTCGGTATTTGTCTGGTGGTTTGTTCCCTGACAGTTTTTGGCTGAAGCAACCGGTAAAGGATTGTACGGTCGGTGGCGTAAATTGAACAGATCTTCAAATAGGAGTCGAAGCGGAAGTTTGCCTGGGAATGGAGATTATAGGTATAAAGAAGTTGCGCCGATTGAAAATAGGGAAACTCCTCGACAATCTCCTTCAGCTCTCCGATGGTCTGTTCTTTGAGCAATATCGGTTTTTCAATATACAGGAGCAACTGATCTTTGGTAACTGACATGGTAGATTTATCTTATACTTGACTAATGCAATTTACCAACTTTTCTTCATCTTTCAACGCTCAACTTTCTCTTTACCAGTTTGACACAGATTTGTTAAAGATATCATCGATCAACTGTGTGTTGATCACCAGTACTGCCTCATTTTCTACCTGGTTTATTGCTTTAGAGCTATCCCAGTCATAATAGGCGGAGAAGGTTGTATTAAAATCCTGGTCGTGATTTTTGTTGTTGACAAAGATCACTTTGACGGTGATGGTGAGTCTGTTCATGGAGGCAAAATCGCGTCCGGTCTCGCTTTTTTGAATGGAGAGCGGCCGGACATCATATCCGGTAATCTCGCCCGAAAATTCCAGATCTCCCTGATCCTTGTTGATGGAAAGGCTTGTTTCATTGACAAATTTATCCTTCAGCGCCTCGGTAAAGGACTGGCTCAGGGTAGGGTTGATCACTTTGGACCTGTTCCTGAAATAATCGACAAAAACTGTCTTCACATCAGGAGCGATGATGGCGCCGCTCATGGTGTAGGTAATTTTACAGCCTGATGCGGCAAGTAACAGTAAGATTGTCGTAAATAGCTGAATTACAATATATTTCTTGTGAATTTTCATTTTTGTTTAATGTTGTATTCCTTAATCTTCCTGTAAAGGGTCCTTTCGGAGATACCCAACTCCTCTGCCGCAAGTTTTCGTTTTCCGCTGTGTCTGTCTAATGCCTTGAGGATGAGCTCCATTTCTTTCTCCTCAATGGAGAGTGATTCTTCAACAAATTCTTCAGTATCCTGGATGTGCGCTATGACGCCAGGTTTTGCATAGCCGGGGAACATGGGTTCATCCTGATCGATGCTCTCCTTATCCTGATGAAAGAGTTGCATGACTCCTTCGTCCGACTCTTCAGTTCGAACTGAAGAAGGAGTGCCTTTTGCCAGCTGGTTAAATTTTTCTTTCAGTTCGTCCAGCTCTTTCTTCAGGCCTATCAGGGCATTGAGCATCATGGTACGTTCATTCTCCAGGGCTCTGGCATCAATCTCCTTGTGGTACAACGCCGGAAGGAAACCAGTATCTTCATTGGGGATGTAATGGATCAGTTTCTCAGAGGTGATATCCCTGTCTGTTTCGATGATGGAGATCTGTTCAGTGATATTTTTCAACTGCCTGACATTTCCGGGCCAGCGATAACCAAGAAATATTTTCTGGGCCTCCTCATTTAGCCGGATGGATGGCATTTTGTATCGTTCGGCAAAGTCGTTGGCAAATTTTCTGAACAAAAGCAAGACATCAGTACCCCGTTCGCGTAAGGGCAAAACTTTGATTGGAACCGTGTTGAGCCTGTAATAAAGGTCTTCCCTGAATTTACCCTCCTTGATGGCGTGGGTCAGGTCAAAATTTGTAGCGGCGATCACCCTGACATTGGTCTTTTGGACTTGTGATGAGCCAACACGAATGAACTCGCCTGTCTCAAGCACCCTTAATAGCCTTACCTGCGTTGAGACGGGAAGTTCTCCGATCTCGTCCAGAAAGAGCGTTCCTCCATCGGTAACCTCAAAATAACCTTTGCGATCGTTTAGCGCTCCGGTAAATGAGCCTTTTTCGTGTCCGAAAAGCTCTGAGTCGATAGTTCCTTCCGGGATGGCCCCACAGTTGATGGCGATGTATTTGCCGTGTTTTCGTGGCGAATAATAATGGATGATCTGGGGAAAGGACTCTTTTCCGACGCCACTCTCTCCGCTGATCAGCACAGAAAGATCTGTCGGTGCCACCTGAAGGGCAACTTCAATGGCACGGTTCAGTCCCGGAGCATTCCCTATAATGCTGAAACGTTGTTTAATCTCCTGTATATCCATGCAATCAACTCGCTTTTTTCGAACGACAAATTTAACACTAATCCGTTAATTCCGACAAAATAAATGACAGAGAGGTCCAGCCGGACCTCTCTGTCATTTATTTTGTCGGAAACAAAGGTTATTTTTGTAAAAAATTGTGATGACCATGACGACTAAATTTATTGCCATCATCCCTTCCAGGTACGGATCTTCGCGGTTTCCAGGGAAACCACTTGCCGACATTTCAGGGAAACCTATGATACAACGGGTCTATGAACAAGTGGTTCAGGCCGTGGAGGAAGCTTGGGTGGCAACGGATGACGAACGCATCGCATCTGCTGTCCGTGCTTTTGGTGGCAAGGTGGTGATGACTTCGGTAGATCATCGCAGTGGCACAGACCGTTGCGCGGAGGCGGTTCGAAAAATCAGCCGGGAGACCGGCATTCATTTTGACGTGGTCATCAATGTCCAGGGCGATGAGCCTTTTATCCGCCCCGAACAAATTTCAATTCTTAAACAGCCATTTGTGAAGGAAGCATCTACCGAGATTGCAACTTTGATTCAGCAAATCCACCGGACGGAGGTACTTTTTAACCCGGCAGAGGCAAAAGTGGCCCTTGACATTCATGGTAATGCGTTGTTTTTTAGCAGGATGCCTATTCCGATGGTTTTTAAATCGAAAGAATCTGATTGGATAAAAAACTTCAATTATTACTGTCACGTTGGGATTTATGCTTACCGGACCGATATTCTGGAGAAGCTTAGCAAATTGCCTGAAGGCCTTCTGGAGAAGGCTGAGTCGTTGGAACAGTTGAGGTGGCTTGAAAATGGATATACCATAAAAACGGTTGTTACAGATCATGCAACGGTAGGAATTGACACACCCGAAGAGCTGGAAATGATTATTGTCGCGGGTATTGAAAAATATTATGCGAAGAACTAAAGTGCGTTATTTGTAGTAACTTTAAACTCTTTGAACCTGCTAAAACCTATAAGCCATGGAAGTTCCCCGGTTGGTGAGAGAAGATCCTTATTTACAGCCTTATACTTCAGACTTCCAGCGCTGGGCTGAAAAATACCAAGCCAAGGAAAAGGAGTTGCTGGGCTCTGTTTCTTTAAAGGATTTCGCTTGCGGGTATGATTATTTTGGTCTCTTCAAAACCGAAAAGGGTTGGGTTTTCCGCGATTGGGCTCCCAATGCCTCCCGTATCTTCCTGATAGGGAATTTCAATGACTGGCAGGATCGTTCGGATTTTGAGTTGAAAAATATTGGTAATGGTTCATGGGAAATAGAGTTGCCTCTTGCAAGTATTCATCACGGCGATCTGTATGCCCTCTCCATGTATTGGCCCGGAGGATCTGGCAAAAGGATTCCGGCCTGGGCAAAAAGGGTTGTACAGGATAGTGAGACAAATATTTTCAATGCCCAGGTGTGGGCTCCCAGGGACTCTTTTCGTTTTGCGCCCCATTTTATCCCAACGAAAGAGGCGCCGATTATTTATGAATCGCATGTGGGAATGGCCGGAGAGGAGCCCAGGGTCCATACTTTCAACGAGTTTAGGTATGAAATGTTGCCCCGTATCAAGGCAGCAGGGTACAACACTATTCAGCTGATGGCCATTCCGGAACACCCTTATTATGGTAGTTTTGGTTACCATGTCTCCAGTTTCTTTGCCCCTTCATCAAGATTTGGCACGCCGGAGGAGTTGAAGCACCTGATTGACGAGGCACATGGTTTGGGCATATCGGTGGTGATGGACCTGGTTCATTCCCATGCAGTAAAAAATGTGAACGAGGGATTGGGATTGTACGACGGAACCAGGACTCAATTTTTTCATGAAGGGGCAAGAGGCGAGCACCCGGCCTGGGATTCCTTCTGTTTCAACTATTCAAAGAATGAAGTCATTCACTTCCTGCTATCAAATATCAAATACTGGTTAACAGAATTCAGGTTCGATGGTTTTCGTTTCGATGGAGTGACCAGTATGCTCTATATGGATCATGGATTGGGGAAGGCGTTTACCAATTATGCCGACTATTTTACCCCTAACCTCGACGATGAGGCGGTGGTCTATTTTATGCTGGCCAACAGACTGGCCCACGAAATTAATCCGCACGTACTTTCTATTGCAGAGGAGATGAGTGGCTTGCCCGGACTGGCCGCACCACTGAGCAGCGGGGGTTTGGGTTTTGACTACCGGATGTCGATGGGGGTTCCGGATCTCTGGATCAAACTGATCAAAGAACAGCAGGATCAGGATTGGAATGTCGGGCATCTCTTTTACGAACTAACTGCCCATCGTCCGGAAGAGAAGGTGGTGAGTTATGTTGAGAGCCACGATCAGGCCATGGTAGGCGACAAAACCATTATCTTCAGGCTGATCGACAAGGAGATGTATTACAGCATGCGGAAAGATCAGCCCAACCTGATCGTTGACCGGGGTATTGCGCTGCACAAAATGATCCGGTTAATTACGATCGGCTGTGCCGGAGGCGCGTATCTCAATTTTATGGGGAATGAGTTCGGGCATCCCGAATGGATTGATTTCCCAAGGGAAGGAAATGGCTGGTCGTACCAGCATGCCCGCAGAATCTGGAGTGTCGCCGAAGATCTGGAGCTTAAATTTCACTGGTTGCTTGATTTTGACAGGGACATGATCCATCTTTTCAAGCAAGAGAGACTGCTTGAGGTTCCTGAAATTTGGCGCATCCACGACAACATGCCCGATCAGGTGCTTGCTTTTAAACGAAAAAATCTGCTCTTTGTCTTCAATTTTAATCCGGACAAATCTTTTGAAGATTATGGCATCCATTGTGAACCGGCCAAATTCAAAGTGATTCTTCAGACTGATGCCCACATCTACGGTGGTTTCAACCGGATTGACGAGAGGATGACCTATTATTCACTGCCAGAAAATGGTCTGGGATCGCCTCACCAGGTGAAGCTCTATCTTCCTGCCAGAACAGCAATTGTTTTGCAGCAGCAGCCGTACACGAAGGTGAGATAAGGTATTTATTGTCTGAAGCAGGATTTTCAGAATTACAGAATGAACAGAATTGGGAAACATTTCAAACAAAATAAACCTTCAACCCCCTCCCACCACAAATAACACAAATAACACAAATAGCCTCTGAAAAAATTTTGGCTACATCTGGAAAACAATCACAGAATGAATTAACAAGACATATCTCCGTTTCAACTTTTAGGAGTTCTTTGCCCTAGTCCCCTAGTCCCATAGTCCTCTAGTCCTTTTCCCCGTTTCACCGTTTCCTATGTAGACACTCGTCCCATCTCCCCTTCTTTCATTTTATCACTCCCATAAGCTCCTCCACCAATAATTTCCTCACCTTAAAAGGTACGGCGGAAAGGCAAATAGCAGGGTAACTTGCCATACCCTGTTTTAGTTTGACGGTAAGGTATAGGTCCCATTTCAGTCCGAAGAGATATTTTTTGACTTTGACCTGTCGCAGGGAAACTGTTGGAAATTCTACGGATTCGTAGCTCCTGTCGACTGAAAACAGGGCATAGTACCTGATTTGTACTTTGCTGTTTTCAAGCTGAAAACGCACATAATTAAAGTTCAGTATCCTGTTAAGCACCAGCCCGGTAATTAAAAGGCAACCAAGGACCAGCACGATCACAAATTGTTGAAAAAAAACAGCAACAGACATGGTTAGGAGTAACCCCAAACCAGATAACATCAGACTGTTTTTGAGAAATGCGAGATGCTTTTTGTTGTTGTAGAGCATAAAATAATTACAAATTACAGATTACAAATTAAGGTGAAATTAGGAAAGATTTGTTGGTTCTGACAATTTTTCATCTCCTGGTAAGTCGTTCTTTATCGGCAGGCTTCAAATATGGATAGCAAAGGGATATACTTATTCGCAAATCCCTTATCTTAGTAGCTGGGTTCGATTTTCCTGCTATCGCATCTGGCCATTGGCTATTGGCTTTTGGCTGTTAGCAGATTTGTGCCAATTGGGGTATCTTCAACCCTTCGGCAGGCTCAGGGATCGGAAACATGAATAAAAATGTGAGATAGATGAGTTCAATACAAAAAGTAAACCTTTCAGACGGCAAGCGCAGTTCTCAAACCTACATTTTGGTTACGGCTTTTTTGGCTTTGTTCGCGATTGTAGGATTTGCCCTTTACGGACCTCCATTCTTTTATGATTTTATGACAAAAGAATTTGGTTGGTCAAGGTCAGTTGTAACTTCAGGCAATGCACTAGGTAAGTTGCTGGTTGCCCCCTTGTTTGGCTTTCTGGCAGGATGGCTTATCGATTCGTATGGTCCGCGAAAGCTGATGCTTACAGGAGTTCTTTTTGCGGGAACTGCACTGATAGGACTTAGCCTTTCAAGTTCCCTTGGAATGTTCTACCTGTTTTATGTTTTTAATGCGCTGGGTTATGTTTTTGGCGGTCCACTTCCCTGTCAGGTTTTGATATCCAGGTGGTTCGATAAGAACAGGGGAAAAGCAATGGGCATTGCCTACCTGGGAATTGGTACCGGAGGGGCTTTGGTCCCACTGATTTCAGCAGCGCTGGAAAAAAATCTTGGCTGGCACGTAGCCCTCGCCTCTCTTGGCATTCTGATCGTTCTGATTGCCTTTCCCATGGCCTGGTTTATCAAGGATCCCTTCCAGAATCAGGTTGAAAAAGCAAAGCCTGCCGAAATAGTACCGATCAGATCGATTCTCCGAAATCCGAATTTTTACCTGTTGGCGTTCGGAAGCATGTGTTCTATCGGCGCTGTCAGCAGTATCTATCAGCACATGAAACTTTACCTGCGCGATTTGGACTATTCGCAGACCAATGCTGCCCAGGTCATGTCTTTTTTGATGTTCTCCAGTCTGGCCGGACGGGTTCTGATGGGATTTCTGGCCGACCTGATCAACCGAAAATATGTGATGATCCTGATTTACATGATTGTTGCATGTGCCATTCCCCTGCTTTTACTTCCTGACTTTCCCGGCAGGATTTACCTTTTTGCCATCATTTTCGGCATCGGACTTGGCGGTGACTACATGATCATTCCGCTGATGGCAGCCGATCTTTTCGGTCTAAGGGCGCTGGGCCGAACCATGGGCATCATCCTTGTAGCGGACGGAGTAGCGGAAGCATCTTTCCCCTGGTTGGTAGGCCATCTTTACAATGTTGCAACAAAGAGCTACGCAACCGGATTTACCTTTTTGATCGTCTTGGCGTTACTTGGGGCGGTGATTGTGGCATTTCTGCCAAAGACAAAGAGCGAAACGTGAAACGGAGAAACGGGGCAACGGAGGGGGCGACTGGGCGAAGGGGAGATGGGGCGAGTGGTTAAATAAAATATTTGAAAGGACTCCTTGAGCCTGTCGAAAGGTCGAAACATAAATACCAACATCAGTCTGTCCCTGAGCTTGTCGAAGGGCGGACGGCACGCGCAAATCCGGAAAATGCGGCAACAAAAATCGCCAATACGTTTGACAATTTGTAAAAGGTTAATTCTTATCTTGGTAAAATAAAACCGACCATAGCTGTACATAGCCAGAAACCGTTCTTGGGCTATATATTGCTTTACCCTTTTTATAAACGAGTTGCCAACAATACAAGAAAATTTGCAAGTGGTGTATATTTGGTGTATATTTGCATCAAAACAAAATATTATGGCAAGACAAAGTATATCGTTCACAAAACCAAATGAAGAATGGTTAAAAGTGCAAGTGAATAATGAAGAATACACTAGTAAAAGTGAACTAATTAATGATTTGATTAGACAGGCTAGAAAGCAGCAAGTTCAAGTTGATTTTATTAGAGCTAAATTAGATAAATCTGAAAGTAGTGGATTTACTGATGATACTAAAGAACTAATTTTAAAACAGTCAAAGTCATTACTTAATGGTCAGATATAGAATAAGTAATGAAGCTAAGGAAGACTTGATACGGATTCATCATTACGGCATCGAAAAGTTTGGAGTGACTCAAGCTGATAAATACTTTGATTCATTTTTTGAGTATTTTGACATTATAGCCCAACGACCTTTTTCATTTGAATCAGTCGATTATATAAAAACAGGATATAGACGTTGTGTTTGCGGGTCTGATAGTATATTTTACAGACTAAACAATGGAGTAGTTGAGATAATGGCAATTGTTGGAAGACAAGATTTGAATAGTATCCTACAATTTTTATGAAAGATTACCCGATTTCAACAATATCATGGGTGAAAAACGACATAGAAACAGACTGAGATTTATGAATGTAAAACATGGCACTGAATCACTGATTGAAAGTGATGAATATTTTGGATTTATTGCAGGATATACCTCAAATGGAGTGCCTTATGGTTTGTCCCACAAAGAAATGGATGAGATAAGGGATGAAATCAAGAACGAAATAATAGAAAAGAATAATTTAGATTTGCCTTTTTAACGATAGAATGAAGTACTGTTGGCAGCACATGTTATAGTGCATGCGGGTTTCAGCGCGTTTCGAGGGTTCGTGGCTCGTAAATAAAATCGGAGTGAACTGATAAGTTATAGCTTCGCAATCCCGCACGCACCATACCATCAACCGTTGCACACATTTTAAGACAACAAAAATGAAACAACAATGACAGATCTTTATAAAATTGACAAAAACGGTACTATCTTAGAATTAGAGAGGTATAATTTTTCTTATGAAACGAATGATTTGGAGAATTTTATATTAAAATATGAACCGCCATAAAGGCCTTGAGTGGGTTAAAATACAAGCAAGGCTTGATCCGCCTGCTGGTGTGGAAAAACTGTGGTCACTCAATGAAATGGAAAGAACCGGCGGTGAACCGGATGTTGTAGGGCTTGATACCAGGACAGGCGAATACATTTTTTATGATTGTGCAGCAGAAAGTCCCAAAGGCCGCAGAAGTCTGTGTTACGACCATGAAGCGCTGGAATCCAGAAAAGAATATAAACCTGAAAATACCGCTTTTGATATGGCAGCAGCCATGGGCATTGAACTTTTGACGGAAGAAGAATATCGGGAGTTACAGAAACTTGGAAATTTCGATACGAAAACATCGAGCTGGGTGAAAACGCCTGCTGAGATTAGAAAACTCGGTGGCGCCCTCTTTTGTGATCGTCGCTACGACCATGTCTTCGTGTACCACAACGGTGCAGAATCTTACTATGCTGTCAGGGGGTTCCGTGGTTCGGTAAGGGTCTGAATATTGCATGACCAGGCAGTCCCGAAATAAGCAATACCTCAACAGTTACATGGAACAGTAAGGAGATTCTTAGATAACTTATCGCTATATGATTATAAATTACCACATTAAACCGACTGATCTTAAAGAAAAACTCGGCCACTTCTGGAAATTATCCGGTGAAAAGATCAAAAGCATTGAAAAGGAATACAACGCTTCCCAGGGCGCCCCGGTCTTTACCAAAAACGGGAAATACACCACCCGCGGCTGGACGGAATGGACCCAGGGATTTCAGTTTGGCTCAGCTATACTTCAATTTGATGCTACCGGCGACAATGCTTTTCTGGAAATTGGCCGGCGAAACACGGTTCAATCCATGGCGCCTCACATCAGCCATGTGGGGGTGCACGACCATGGATTTAACAACATCAGCACCTACGGAAACCTTCACCGGCTGATGAATGAGGGCAAAATCCCTTTCAATGAATGGGAGAAGAATTTTTACGAACTGGCGCTCAAGGCCTCCGGGGCGGTCCAGGCCAACCGGTGGACCAAAACTTCAGACGGTGGGTTTATTTACTCTTTCAATGGGCCACACTCCCTGTTCGTCGACACCATCCGGTCGTGCAGGATTTTGATGGTGGCCCATCGGTTGGGACACTACCTGCCTTGCGAAAATGACAAGCATACCTCCCTCCTTCAACGGGCGACAGATCATCTTTTAGCCACCTCGAAATACGCGGTTTATTACGGCGAAGGCCGCGACAGCTATGATGTTTGGGGAAGGACCGTTCACGAATCCATCTTCAATCCGAACGATGGGAACTACCGCTGTCCCAATTCGCAGCAGGGTTATTCAGGCTTCACCACCTGGACCCGCGGACTGGCCTGGGCGATGGTTGGATTTGCCGAAGAGCTTGAGTTTTTACATTCACTACCTGAAACTGAATTCAAAGATGGAAGCAAGAAGGATCAAATTATCAGTATTTTGCTAAAAAGCGCCAGGGCAACCTGCGATTTCTACCTCGATCACACGCCCACCGATGGAATTCCGTACTGGGACACCGGCGCCCCCGAACTTGTTCATCTCGATGGTTGGCTTACCAGGAAAGCCGATCCATTTAATGATTTTGAACCGGTCGACAGTTCTGCCGCGGCAATTGGCTTGCAGGGGCTGCTACGTCTTGGGCAATATTTGAAACTTCAGGGAAATCAGGAGGAGGGGAACCGTTACTGGCAAGCCGGCCTGACCGTGGCATCCAGGTTACTGGAAACACCTTATTTGTCTGTGGATCCTGATCATCAGGGGATATTGCTGCACTCGGTTTACCACCGTCCGAATGGCTGGGACCATATTCCGGATGGTTTCAGGATCCCATGCAATGAATCCAGCATGTGGGGCGATTACCATATCCGGGAAGCCGCTTTGTATCTGACCAGGATCATCTCTGGAGAACCTTACTATACCTTCTTTAACGGAATAACCGAACCATGATGGCTGACATAAAAGATCTCTCCAAACTTTGCGTACACACTTTGACAACCAAACCCTGGAACATCGAAGAGTGTGTGAAAAACTATGCTGCGGCAGGCATCAAAGGGATTACTATCTGGCGCAATGTGCTGGAAAACAGAAATCTGAATGGGGTCAAAAAATTGCTGGATGAATTTGATATGGAGGTAGTTTCCCTTGCACGGGGTGGTTTCTTTCCTTCTGTCGATCCTCTGAAGCGACAAACAGCAATCGATGACAATCTTTTTGCCATCGAGCAGGCTGCCGGAGTTGGGGCGCCTTCGATTGTTCTCGTTTGTGGTGCGGATGGTGGTCAGTCGCTGGAGAAATCCAGGGAGCAGATTGCCGAAGGAATCCTGAAGATACTGCCTTCATCTCAAAGTGCAGGCGTAAAACTATCTATTGAGCCGCTTCACCCAATGTATGCCGGCGACCGTTCGGCCATCAACACCATCCGGCAGGCCAACGATCTGGCCGAGGCGATCAATTCAGTGTGGGTAGGCGTAGCCGTCGATGTTTACCATCTCTGGTGGGATCTGGATCTTCGGAAAGAAATTCAGCGGTGTGCCGCCCATAACAACCTGTTTGCGTTTCATGTTTGCGACTGGAATGTACCGACCATAGATTTTTTGAACGACCGCGGACTGATGGGCGACGGCTGCATCAATGTTCCCGAAATCAGATCCTGGGTCGAAGAAGCGGGCTTCAAAGGATACAACGAAGTAGAGATTTTTTCTAATAAATATTGGGCAACCGACCAGAAGGCCTACCTTGAAAAAATTAAGGAAGCGTATTTGACAAAGACATAACAGCAGAGGGCAAAGGGCATGGAGCATGGAGGAAGGAAAGCGGAGACCGGACAAATGAGGGGGCGACTTGGCGAGGGGGAGACAGAGTGCTGAGATCCGGGAATATGAGAAAATGAGACCTGTTCCTCAAGGAAACGGAAGGGCAGATGGGTGAAAATAATGTGGAAATTGGGAAATATGAAAATGTGGAAATTGGCAGTTGCACAATCGTAAATTTCCAGACCACTATTTGGAATCTTCTCAAGTCCTACCCTGAAAGGGTTAAATATCAATAACCCCGGGTTTAGCGACGAAGGAGCGATACCCGGGGTAAGGAAATGCCCGGAGACCACCGTCCGCGGTAGTATATATAAAAATGCAATTGGTTAATTTCGGACGGGATGAAAAAATCATGAAAGAAGCATAATCCAAAATCGAAATTCCAAAATCGAAAATTTTCCACCTTTGTACCGAATGAAATTGTAACTTTAATTCTGGATTTTTTAATAGCAAATATTTTTTATCATATAGCTTATGGCCGAAAATATTACCATCCACAAAGTTGGGATCATCCTGAATGGCGTTACCGGACGCATGGGCACCAACCAACACCTGATGCGTTCCATCGTCGAAATCATCAAACAGGGCGGCGTGCAATGTGGCCCCGCTGAGTTCATCATGCCCGATCCTGTGCTTGTTGGTCGGGATGAAGTAAAACTCAGGAAGCTGGCTCAAATGTCAGGTGTCGAAAAATGGACCACCAACCTGGATGAGGTCATAAAGGATCCATCCTATCAGATCTATTTCGATGCACAGACCACCGGACGCCGTGCCGAGGCTGTTAAAATGGCCGCAAGGGCGGGCAAGCATGTCTATTGCGAGAAGCCCATAGCCAGCGATACGAAAACAGCGCTTGAATTGTACGAGGTGTGCGAAAAGGCAGGCGTCAAACACGGAGTGGTTCAGGATAAACTTTTCCTACCGGGAATGTTGAAGTTGAAACGGCTCATGGAGAACGATTTTTTTGGAAAAATTTTATCCGTTAGGGGTGAGTTTGGATACTGGGTCTTCGAAGGATTTAATGTCCCTGCCCAGCGTCCCAGCTGGAACTACCGAAAGGAAGATGATGGTGGAATTATCATCGACATGCTCTGTCACTGGCGGTATGTCCTCGATAACCTTTTCGGAAATGTGAAGGGGGTCTTCTGTCTGGGCGCTACACATATCCCCGAAAGGGTAGACGAACAGGGCAAGGTCTATAAATGTACGGCCGACGATGCCGCCTATGCTACTTTTGAACTCGAAGGCGGAGTCATCGCCCATTTCAACTCCTCCTGGGTGACAAGGGTACGTCGCGATGACCTGCTTACCTTGCAGGTCGATGGCACCAAAGGTTCTGCCGTAGCCGGATTGCGCGAATGCTGGACCCAGCATTATGGAAATACTCCCAAACCTGTCTGGAATCCTGATATTCCAAGCCCGATCAATTTTTTTGAAGGATGGTCAAAAGTGCCTGAGCAGGAGTCTTTTGGCAATGCATTCAAGGTCGAATGGGAACTCTTCCTCAAGCATGTGGTCAAAAACGAACCTTTCCGTTGGACACTCCTGGAGGGGGCCAAAGGGGTTCAGTTGGCCGAAAAAGGGTTGGAGAGCTGGGCGAAACGGAGCTGGGTGGAGGTTCCGATGCTGTAAAATTGGAGGAACTCTGAACTAATTTTCCCGCAATGAATAGAAGGGGAGACTCGACGAGGGGGAGAAGGGGAGAATGGAACTACTTTTTTCAGTACGCCAATGCAAGAAGAGTTTGAATAATCATGAGACTGGTCGCATTTTGATGGGTTTTACCCTGGAAGGGTTAAATATCAATAGCCCCGGGTTTAGCGACGAAGGAGCGATACCCTGGGTAATGAAATGTTCGGTGACCACCGTCCGCGGTAGTAATTAAAAAAATGTAAATGGTTAATTTCGGACGGAATGGTCAAATATTGAAAGTTGTATTATCCTACCCTTCGACATCGCTTAGGGACCGAATCTAAAATTGAAAATCTAATATGAAAAAGATCGCATTGATTACCGGCGGAACCCGTGGCATCGGACTGGGCATCGCCATAGAACTGGCAAAAGCCGGATTTAACCTGGCGTTGAGCGGAAAGCGTGAGGAATCTTCTGTTGCATCTGTGCTGGAAGAATTGACTCAGTTGGGCAGTGAGGCGGCCTATTTCCGGAGCGATGTATCAGTAACCGCCGACCGCCAGCAACTCTTTGATTCTGTAAGGAAGCGGTTTGGCAAGGTGAATGTCCTGGTAAACAATGCCGGCATAGCTCCCTCCGAACGAAGGGATATCCTGGATGCAACCGAGGAGAGCTTTGAGCAGGTGCTCCATGTCAATCTTCAGGGACCCTATTTCCTGACCCAATTAATTGCTAATCTGATGATAGAAGCGAAGAAGCAGGTGCCCGATGAATTTTTCTGCATCATCAATGTTTCTTCAGTGTCGGCTTCATTTGCCTCGACCAACCGTGGCGAATACTGCATCTCAAAGGCCGGTATTGCCATGGCCACCAAATTGTGGGCCACACGGCTTGGAGAATTTGACATCCCGGTTTATGAGATTCAGCCAGGGGTGATCAGGACCGATATGACCTCCGGCGTGCAGAAAAAATACGATGCGCTGTTTCAAAACAGAATGGCCATCCAGTCAAGATGGGGGCTACCCGGAGATGTAGGCAAGGTGGCGGCTGCAATGGCAACTGGAAGTTTGCCCTATTCAACCGGACAGGTGGTAATGGTAGATGGAGGGATGTCTGTTCCAAGATTGTAATTGTTTGTAGCACTTATTTGATCACATGTTTTTTTCATAAGGAAAATTGGACTTTATAAAGATTGCTTCCCGCTTCGTGCCTTCCCGATGAAAAATCGGGAAGAAACGAAGTGTGAAGCAATCTCTTTATAGTCCGCACCAGGTTATTTAAAACATTGAATATTAACAGACTGATACAAATTTTCTAATAATTGACTAAAAAAATAGTTAAATATTTATAAAACTGTTGTGTGACTATAAATATAGTTGTACATTTGTTTCGAAGGATTGATAACAAAAAACAACAACCATGCAATTAACAAGATCAGAAGAACAGGTAATGCAGATACTGTGGGGACTGGGCGAAGGGCTCGTCAAAGATATTTTGGACAAGTTCGACGACCCAAAACCAGCGCGCAATACCGTATCAACAGTCGTCAGGATACTGGAAAAAAAGGGATTTGTCGGGCACAAAGATTATGGCAAAGTGTTTGTCTATTATCCGCTGGTGCAAAAGAAAGAGTATTCCGGCAAGCAGCTGATAGGATTGATGAACAACTATTTCAACAACTCCTTCCCTGCCATGGCTTCCTTCTTCGCCAAGGAGAACGACCTGTCGATCCGCGATCTTGAATTGCTTCTGGAAGAGACTAAAAAGGAGTTGGTAAAACGCAATAAAACCGAATAATATGGAAGCGCTTGGACTGGTTCTGTTAAAATCAGCCGCATGGCTGACCGGTTTCGCACTAGTTTATCTGCTGGTGTTGCGCAACGAACGCTATTTCAGGCTCAACAGGCTCTACCTGCTGACAGGAATAGCTGCTTCTCTTCTCTTTCCTTTTTATACTTTTCATTACACAGTAGTCATTCCTTCCATGCAAACAGGTTCAGCTACGGTGGATGGGTTAATTCCGGGAGGGGTTATTTCTGAAGAAACCACCCTTCCGCTTTACTTTTGGATCTACCTGGCTGGCATCACTGTGGTTTTGCTTCGGCTGCTCTTTCAGACGTGGAAGATCATCCGGAAATTAAAGGAAACCGGCTATGAACAAACCGGATCCGTGAAGCTGGTCCGTACATCGGAATATGCCTCCTCTTTTTCATTTTTCTCTTACGTCTTTGTCAATCCTTCAACAGCGTCAAGTGAGATGGAAGTGATCATGAACCACGAGCGCGAGCATATTCAGCAACGCCACTGGTTGGATCTGCTTTTGGTCGAATTGATATGTATTGTGCAATGGTTCAATCCGTTTGCCTGGATTTACGTCCATCTGGTCCGCCAGAACCACGAATATCTGGCCGATGAGCAAGCCTTGCAACGAACGGTCGATCCGGTCATTTATCAGGCAGCACTTCTGAACCAGTTGTTGGGAGCTCCTGTCTTCAGTCTCACCAACTCCTTCAGCTATTCACTAAACAAAAAAAGATTTAACATGATGAAAAAGAAAATAGACTCCCCTTTCAGAAAACTGAAAATGTTGATGGTATTGCCACTGGCGGCCTTGATTTTCTATGCATTTGCAGCGCCGGAATACCAGTATGGGAATGAAAACAACAGTGTGGCCCCGGAAGGGAAAACAATGAGTGTCAAAGGACAAGTGTTTAAAGCAGATGGTACTACACCTTTGCACGGGACTTCTGTTATTTTGAGAAGCTCTACCGTGGGAACAATCACCGATCAGAATGGAAACTTCTTGCTAAAAGGAATACCTGCTGATGGTGAGCTGGTCTTCTCCTTTGTAGGATTCAAGACAGTAGTCCAAAAGGTAAGCAATCAACCGATGAAAATTTTGATGGAGGCTGAAAAGGTCGGCATTGACCAGGTAACTGTGGTTGGTTACGGGACTCCACCGCCGCCACCGCCTCCGCCGGTTGATTTAACAAAAGAGCTGAATAGTCCGAATCCTCCAATGGTATTGTTGGACGGTGTTCAGATTTCAAAAGAGGCATTGAATCAAATCAAACCTGATCAAATTGAATCTGTCGATATTTTAAAAGGTAAATCTGGCTCTACATTATACGGAGAAAAGGGAAAAAATGGAGTAGTTTTGATTAATACCAAGGGAAAAGCTGGAAAAGAAGATGTAGAAGTCACGGGTTATGGAAAGACTCCACCCGAAACGACACCACCACCCTCAAAAGTTTCCATGCGTATGGTGGACGAAGCGAACCCTCCGCTGATTTTTCTGGATGGAGTCCCGATTACAAAAGCTGCAATGGACATAATCAATCCGGAAACAATCGAATCCATCAGTGTGCTGAAGGATAAATCAGCCTTTGTTGTGTACGGAGATAAGGCCAAGAATGGTGTGATTCAGATCAAAACCAAGGGAAAAGCGGCCAGCACAGGAGTTTCTTCTACAGACCAAAAGGTGGAACCACAAAAAAGGAGTGATGACGTTTTTATTATTGTCGAGGAGATGCCCGAATTTCCTGGAGGCGAAAAGGCGTTAAGGGATTTTATCGGCAGCACTGTGAAATATCCCGAGGATGCCAAAAAGGAAGGTATCCAGGGTAGGGTATTTGTTACCTTCGTGGTGAAGTCAGATGGTACAGTTGGAGATGCAAAAATTGCCAGAGGCGTTCATCCTTTGCTTGACAAGGAAGCTTTGAGGGTAGTCACTCTTTTACCAACCTGGAAGCCGGGCAAACAGCGCGGACAGGCAGTCAATGTGGCCTATACGATTCCGGTACTATTTGCACTTGAAGGAGACAAAAGTGCCAAAATGGATTTATTGCCCCCTTCACCAAAAGTTCCTCTACAAAGGCCGGATGGCGTATTCGTTGTTGTGGAAGAGATGCCGGAATTTCCGGGAGGCTCCATTGCCTTGAGAACATTTATTGCTAAAGCGATTAAATATCCAACGGAGGCGCAAAAGGATAAAATACAGGGAAAAGTATTTGTCTCCTTCGTGGTGAGCAGTCAAGGTAAAGTAGAACAGGCAAAAGTTGAAAAATCCGTAAATCCGGCGCTGGATGCTGAGGCCATCAGGGTTGTCAGCAGTATGCCCGACTGGAAACCGGGCAAGCAGCGCGGTACTGCAGTGAGTGTTGAATATACGATACCTATTGAATTCAAGCTTCAATAAAATAATTTTTCGTAATTTTGAGGGAGGCTGTTTCAGTGTGCTGAAGCGGCCTTTTTCATTCTTGAGTGTTCCATTTTTGCATCCTAAATTTGGCCCACAATGCAACTTAATGCTTTGAATAATTTGGTCGGGTCCCTTAACATTACAGCGCAAATGCCGGTATTGTTTCTGGGTCACGGCTCTCCGATGAATGCCATCGAAGAGAACGAATTTGTTGCCGGTTGGCGTGAGGCAGGGAAATCCATTCCCAGGCCCAATGCCATTCTGTGTATCTCAGCACATTGGGAGACCCGTGGCACTTTTGTGACTGCCATGGAGAAACCGCAGACAATCCATGATTTTGGCGGCTTCCCACAGAGATTGTTCGATGTTCAATATCCGGCTCCGGGAAGTCCGGAACTGGCTTCCAATGTTAAAAAGTTCATCACACAATCAGAGGTAGGCCTCGATCAGAAATGGGGTCTCGACCATGGCTGTTGGAGTGTAGTAAAGCATCTCTATCCTGCGGCAGACGTGCCTGTCATCCAGATGAGCCTGGATTATAATAAGACACCCCAGGCCCATTATGATCTGGCCAAAGAACTTGGCGTTTTGCGCAAGAAGGGAGTTTTGATAGTGGGCAGCGGCAACCTGGTTCATAACCTGGGCCGGGTCGCATGGGACAAACTTAATGAACCAGGATTTGCATTTGACTGGGCAATAGAGGCGAACGAATCCATGAAGAAATACATTCAGAATGGAGATCATCAACAGTTGATCGATTACAAATCACATGGCAGGGCCTTCGATCTGGCTGTTCCAACCCCGGAACACTATATACCGCTGCTGTACGTCCTTGCCTTGAAGGAGGAACGAGAAGCGGTATCAATTTTCAACGACAAGGCGGTTGCGGGCTCATTGACCATGACTTCGGTAAGGATCGGACAAGGCAGTTAATTGAAGGATCATCTCTTCAGAGAACTATTTAGCCCTAGGTGTTGCAATATTTGGAAACATTTGCTATTTTTGACAATTAATCGGATGCATTACTTTCAAACTATATTTTTAGCAGAGGCTGACAAATTCATAGCTGGACTCGACACGAAAACTGCCAGAAAGGTGTTTTTCAATATTGACCTTGCTGAACAGACTAATGACCCACGACTT
The DNA here is from genome assembly GCA_036170635.1 of Prolixibacteraceae bacterium. Taxonomy (GTDB): domain Bacteria; phylum Bacteroidota; class Bacteroidia; order Bacteroidales; family Prolixibacteraceae; genus CAINVV01. Next base: position 27,298 of record JAVHPO010000310.1, read on the forward strand.
TTTAAAAAATTGCAAGACCAGATTTGGGAATTTCGCACTAAGTACAGTGGAATGGAAATTCGGTTACTTGCATTTTGGGACAAATCTGCTGGCGAAGCGACCCTGGTAATTGCAGCACTTGGTTTTATCAAGAAAGGGGACAAAGTTCCAAGAAATGAAATCGAAAGGGCAGTTCGGATTAGAGTAAATTATTTTGAAAATAAAACAATAAAGTAAAAAAATGGCACAGACAAAATATACGACCTATTCACTGGCCGAAATGAAAGATAAATACATTGGCAAAGTGGGTACTGAGGAAAGAGACCAATATGAGTATGAACTAAACATGGAAGTATTGGGTAGAATGATCAAATCTGCACGGCAGGAACGAAAATTGACACAAGAGCAATTGGGACAACTCGTTGGTGTTCAGAAATCGCAGATTTCAAAACTTGAAAGTAGCACAAACAGTGCAACAATCGATACAATTCTAAAAGTATTTAAGGCTCTTAAAGCAGATATCCATTTTAATGTGACTCTTGAAAATCAACATATTCAACTTGTCTGAAACCCGTGATTGAGCCGCACCAATCAAAAAGCCGTATCCGCATTGCCGTTGCGCTGGTCTATTTCAGCATGGGACTCTGTTTCTCATCGTGGGCAAGCCGGATTCCTGAGATCAAAACGGCCCTGCATTTGAATGATGCCTTGTTTGGGACTATTTTGTTTGCGTTGCCGGTAGGCCAGTTTCTGATGATGCCTTTCTCCGGCAAGCTTGTCACGCGCTTTGGAAGTCACAAGGTGTTGCCTTATGCCCTTCCGGCCTACACCATTGTCCTTAGTTCGATCGGTTTGGTTCATACCGGTTGGCAGTTGGCCATCGCACTGCTCTTGTTCGGGCTTTCAGGCAATCTGTGCAATATCTCTATCAACACACAGGGAGTGGCTGCCGAAAAACTTTACCAGCGCTCTATCATGGCCTCTTTTCATGGAGGGTGGAGCCTTGCTGGTTTTACAGGTGCATTGATAGGGATTGCCATGATTAACCTGCATATCAAACCGTTATGGCATTTTGTTACCATCATTCTGATCGTCTGGACAATCGTTTGGATCAATTATCCGTTTCTGGACCGGACCAAACACCGAACCAGGCCAGATGAGCCCAAACGCAAACTGTTTAACCGGCCAGATGGAGTTCTGATCCAGCTCGGAATCATCGGATTTTGCAGCATGGCCAGCGAAGGGGCCATGTTCGACTGGAGTGGAATTTACTTCAAAGATGTGGTTCATGCACCGGCTTCCCTGGTAGTTCTTGGTTACACCTCTTTTATGGTCATGATGGCAACAGGGCGGTTTGTTGCTGATTACTTTGTCTCGAAGATTGGCAGAAAAAGATTGATGCAAATATGTGGTGTCATGATTTCGACAGGTCTGTTCACGGCAGTTTTCTTTCCCTACCTGATTCCCTGCACCCTTGCTTTTATGTTGGTAGGGCTGGGCGTTTCAAGTATGGTCCCTTCGGTTTACAGCGCTGCCGGGCGACATTCAAAAGTTCCAACAGGCATTGCCCTGGCAACAGTTTCCAGTGTTAGTTTTCTGGGCTTTTTGATGGGACCTCCGCTTATTGGATACATCTCGCAAGCAGCAGGTTTACGCTATTCCTTCGCAGTAATCGGGGTTTTCGGCATAGGCATTACCCTTTTGGTTTCCAGGGTCAGGGCATTGCAGAATTAGCCTGATAATAAATGTTTTACCACGAAGAGCACTAATGGAATCCACGAAGGTCTCGAAGATCGGAAAATCATACCTCTAAGTTTGTGCCCTTTGTGTGTACTTGGTACCCTTTGTGGTTAATCCTTGCTTTCCGTAGACTCTCGAGGGAAATAAATTTCTTTTACCTTTGCAGTTCATTGGAACTGAAGATCTATCAATATATGAATCATAATAATTCCGTAGTGGTGACTGATCAGCTCGAAAGTGTATTGGCTTCATCAATAGCTGTTTTCCCGGACGACAAACTCTTTCTGGTGGTCGACCAAAACAGCGACCGTTTTTGCCTTCCGCTTTTGTGCGACACCCCTTGTTTCGAAAAATTTAAGAAAATTGTTATCCCTGCCGGGGAAGAAAATAAATTGTTGTCATCGGTCGAAAAAATCTGGTTTTTCCTTAGCAGGAATGGTGCTGACCGAAAATCGCTGGTAGTAAATCTTGGCGGAGGAATGGTGACCGATTTGGGCAGTTTCGCTGCCTCCACCTTTAAGCGGGGGGTTCAGTTTATCAATATTCCAACGACCTTGCTGGCGCAGGTGGATGCATCCGTCGGAGGGAAAACCGGTTTCAATTTCAATGGATTGAAGAATGAGATAGGTGTAATTAATCAACCTCTTCAGGTGATTATTGACACCCGTTTCCTGAAAACCCTTGACCACGATAATCTTATTTCAGGCTATGCCGAAATGATCAAACACGGACTTATCCATTCCCAGGACCATCTAGCTGAACTTCAAAAGTTTGACTTGCAACACCCGGATTATGCGATCTTGCAGGGTATGATAGCCCATTCCGTCATTATCAAAAACTATTTTGTAGAAAGGGATCCCAACGAAAACAACATACGCAAAGCATTGAATTTTGGACATACCATCGGACATGCGTTTGAGAGCCTTTCGCTCCATAACGGTCAACCTTTGTTGCATGGGCATGCCGTTGTTTTCGGAATGATTACTGAGCTTTATCTCTCTCACATTATTTCCGGCTTTCCAGATGGCAACATGCATTTTCTTTCCAAATGGCTGATCGCTGTTTATGGGAAATACCAATTGTCGGCCGCCGATTATGAAGCATTGTACGAATTGATGGGCCACGACAAAAAGAATGAGGGAAAGCGGATCAATTTTACCCTGATCAAATCGGTGGGCGAGGTGGAGATCAATCAGAATTGCACCAAACAGCAGATCTTTGAGGCGCTTGATTATTTCAGGGAGTTAAACAATGATTGAGCCATGCAAATCCTTTTAACCAAAACAGATTCCTCCCTCTTTGGTGAAATTGCGCTGCCCGCCTCCAAGAGTATCAGCAACAGGGTGCTCATCATCAATGCGCTGAGCTACTCTTCGTTTCCGGTTAAAAATCTTTCTGACTGCGACGACTCACTGGTGATGAACCAGGTACTGGAATCAAACTCGAACTCCTTCGATATTCATCATGCCGGTACCGCCATGCGGTTTTTAACAGCTTATTTATCGAAAATTGTGGGTGAGTGGCACCTGACAGGATCCGAAAGGATGCAGCAAAGGCCTATCTCAATTTTGGTTGATGCCTTGCGTAAGCTTGGGGCAATGATTGAATATACCGGACAGGAAGGATTTCCACCGCTGAAAATTACCGGTACAGCCCTCAAGGGCAGGATCCTCGAATTGGATGGAAGCATAAGCAGCCAGTATATTTCGGCTTTGCTGATGATAGCCCCTACTGTTCAGGGCGGTTTGACCCTTCGGTTGACCAACAGGATTATCTCTCGTTCCTACATCGAAATGACCCTTGGGATCATGAAGAAATTTAGCATAAAACACCAGTGGAACGGCAATGAAATCCGAATTGAAGCACAATCTTACAAGCCGGTATCCTATACTGTCGAAGCGGATTGGTCAGGAGCATCTTACTGGTATGCCATGGCGGCGTTGTCTGAACAATGCGATTTGAACCTGAAGGGACTGCGTTTGAAGAGTCTGCAGGGAGATTCGGTACAAGCCGAATGGTTCGAAAAATATTTTGGGTTAATTTCCCGGCAGGAGGGCGATTCGGTCAGGGTAACGAAAAGCAAAGAGGTAATTTTGAAAAAATTGAACCTGAATTTTATTGAGAACCCGGATATCGCCCAAACTTTTGTCGTGCTGGCCATTGGCAAGCGGCTCCCTTTTCACTTTACCGGTTTGAAAACCTTGAAGATAAAAGAGACAGATCGCATAGCCGCCCTGAAAAACGAATGTGCCAATTTGGGTGTTCTGCTTACTGAACCTGCCGAAGGGGAACTGGCTTGGAATGGAGTGACCGATCAATCCCTTGCTCAAAACGAACCGGTCATTGCCACCTACCACGACCATCGAATGGCCATGGCCTTTGCCCCTGTTGCCTTGTTCAATGGTTTCATTAGGATTGAAGATGCCATGGTCGTAACCAAGTCGTACCCCTCCTTTTACGAAGACTTGCGTAAAGTCGGGTTTGAGGTAGAAACAGTTATTCCTTAATTACTTTGATTGTCATCCGGATGTTCTCCAGCGGTCGGTCGTTGGGACCAGTCGGTTGGGCAGCGATGGAGTCGATAACCGCAAGTCCTTCCAGCACCTCACCAAAAACGGTATAACCTCCATCCAGGTGCGGAATTCCTCCGAGCGTGGTGTAGGTTTCAACTTGTTGTTTGGTTAGCCTGACCGGATTTTTTTCGACCTCCCGGATCGCCTTTTGCTTCAATTTTTCAATCAATTTGTCGTATCCCTCCTTGTTTCTGGCCATTTGGAACAACATGAGGGTATCAATTTTCTCAGATTTCATTTTCAGAAACAGCGATTCCGATGCCCTGATGTTCATTTTTTGCTCGATAGCCGGTATTTCATCGAGTTTGTACACTTTACCCTGGGCGAGATAAAACTGTGTTGCCGAAGAGCGGCGTTCGGGATTTTCTTCATCACCATTCCTTGCAGCGGCGATCACCCCTTTTTTGTGAATAATTCCAGGTACAATTTCTGCCGGAATGGTATAATTCAGATCTCCGTCGCCAAGCACCTGGTCCTTGGTGGCACGTTTGGAATTGGGATCACCGCCCTGTACCATAAAGCCTTTGATTACGCGGTGAAAAATCAGACTGTCAAAAACGCCCTCTTTCGTAAGTTTAATAAAATTGTCGCGGTGCAAGGGCGTTTGGTTGTAAAGCACCACCTTCATATCGCCGTATTTTGTTGAGATCAACACCATTGGACCTTCAGGCACCGGTTTGTTCTGGGAGAATGAGCAGGAGGAGATGGTGGCAATAGCCAGAAACAGGGAGGTTTTTATCAAGAAATGTTTCATAATAAAATGATTACTTGTATTATTTATCGGAATAGTGACTCATAAGCCCAGGAAGAGAGGAATGTCCTCAGGTTTTACTGAAACCAAGTCCTCATGATTGGCTTCTTCTATCGAACGATCGAGTCGAGCCCGGATCTCTGGTTCAGAGAAATATTTTACTGTTTCGTCAATGGGAACAAGAGCATATGATTTATTCTTGCCGCGTTGCACGATGACCTGTTCTTTTTGATCGATTAGGTCAAAATACTTCTTTTGATTCTCACGGAACTCTCTGCTGCTAATGACCAACATAACTTAAAATTAGTAGTTTATATTTTTAACAAAGATAAATTGAAAGTACCAATTTGGTACACGTTTTCTAAAAATAATTACCTATTATAGGATCACTTGAAAGTTTTTATTCATGCGCCAGAAAAAGCTCATGTAATTTTTGTGCCAGTATTTTTTTGTCTGGTATAGCCATCAGGTATTGGGCAACCATTGTCGGACTTAAACTTCGGTTTAACGCATACTCCACCACCTCATCGTCCTTGTCCCTGCAAAGTAATATCCCAATGGTTGGATTCTCATGGGGCTTTTTAATATCCCGGTCCAATGCTTCCAGATAGAAATTGGTTTTACCCAGGTATTCCGGTTCAAATCGGCTGGTTTTAAGTTCAAATGCGATCAGGCACTGCAAAGATCTGTGAAAAAACAGGAGGTCAATCCTAAAATCGCGATTGCCAACCTTAATTGGAAATTCTTCACCGACAAGCAGATAGTCAGATCCCAATTCCAGCAAAAAGTGCTTTAATTCATGCAATAAAGCTTTCCTTAGTTCATTTTCGATATAAGGTTCAGGAAGGTTCAAGAATTCAAAAACATAGCTGTCTTTGAACACATTGCTGAAGTCCTGTGGTAGTTGCTTGATGTTCTTCGAAAGATGGGCATTCCCCAACATGACCCGTTCAAATACACCACTGTTTATTTGTCTGTCCAGTTCTCTTTTGCTGTAGCGGTCCTGAATACAAAGCCTGATATAAAATTCTCTTTCTTCCGCAGATTTGCATCTGCCAATGATAATCAGGTGGTGTGTCCAGCTGATTTTTGCTAAAATTGTCTTACGAATATCGTCGCTCTCAATGGTGGAAATTTCCTCCTCCTGTAAATGTCGCACCACTGGTGCGACATTTACAGGAGGTTGTAAATCAGTATCTTGTAAATGTCGCACCACTGGTGCGACATTTGGCGCATCCTTATACAATTGATAAAACTGACACATACGGTAGATGTTTTTCTTGTCAAATCCTTTGATATCCGGATATCTGTTTTTGATAAAGTTCGTCAACTCAACAACAGTACTTTCTCCCCAGGATGCGTTCCCCAATTTTTCTGAAACAAAATGCCCCACCTGCCAGTAAAGATTCACCAATTCGCTGTTTACCGTGTAAAGTGCAAGACTACGTGCACTTTGAATCAGTGACACGATTTGTGAAAACTCATTCATATCTAAAAGTTTAATTGATTGTAAGTTTTGATCCAGAAACCATCCAAGCGGGAATTGGTTTATAGGTCTCTATTAAAGTTACCCAATTTATACCAGATTTCCAAATCTGTGGGTTGGCAACCACTTAACTGGATATCCGGGTGAGACTATCTGTGCTTAACTGTCTCTTTCTAATCCGTTTTATCCATCCCATCCCTTTTTTTTATAATTTTGCAGCTTGATATTTAGATACAACCACCATGGAAAAGTTAACGCTGCACAACACCCTGACCCGTAAAAAGGAGCTTTTTGTCCCCATTCACAAGGATCATGTCGGGATGTATGTCTGCGGTCCGACTGTCTATGGCCATGCGCACCTGGGTCATGCCCGGCCCGCCATCACATTTGATTTTCTCTTCCGTTATTTATTGCACATTGGATACAAGGTAAGGTACGTTAGAAACATCACAGACGTGGGCCATCTGGTTAACGATGCGGATGAAGGCGAAGACAAGGTGGCAAAAAAGGCCAAAGTGGAGGAACTTGAACCGATGGAAATCGTTCAAATCTACACCAACAGCTACCGCAAAAACATGGCTCAGCTCAACGTGCTTCCGCCCAGCATAGAACCCACTGCTTCAGGGCATATCATTGAGCAGATCGAAGCTATTAAAAAGATGCTTGAGACCGGATTTGCTTACGAAACAAATGGTTCCGTCTATTTCGATGTGGAGACCTATGCCAAAAAACATCCGTACGGGATACTTTCCGGTCGAAAAATTGAGGATCTCTATACCAATACCCGCGACCTGGATGGTCAGAACGAGAAGAGATCGGGATTGGATTTTGCGTTATGGAAAAATGCCTTGCCCGAACATATCATGCGCTGGCCCTCGCCCTGGGGTATTGGTTTCCCGGGATGGCACACCGAATGTACTGCCATGAGTACCAAATACCTGGGAGAGACTTTCGATATCCACGGAGGCGGACTGGATCTTCTTTTCCCGCACCACGAAGCAGAGATTGCCCAGGGAGTGGCCTGTTTCGGTCATGCGACTGTTAACTACTGGATTCACAACAACATGATCACCATCAATGGTCAGAAAATGGGCAAATCGTTGGGAAATTTTATCCAGTTGGATGAGTTTTTCACCGGTAACCATCCTTTGCTCGAAAAGGCCTATAATCCAATGACCATTCGATTCTTCATGCTGCAGGCACACTACCGTAGTCCGCTCGATTTCTCCAATGAGGCGCTCCAGGCTGCCGAAAGGGGGTTGGAGCGGCTGATGAATGCCATGGCATTGCTCAAAAACCTGAAAACAGCCGACACTTCCACACTGGATGTTGAAAAGCTGAAACAGAATTGCTATGATGCATTGAACGATGACCTGAACAGCCCGATCCTTATTGCCCACCTTTTTGACGGGGCGAAAATGATCAACTCGGTCAACGATGGGAATATGACCATCACGGCAGTTGATCTGGTGAAACTTCAGCAACTTTATACCGGTCTGGTGCAGGATGTGCTTGGATTACAGCCTTCCGGCGATAGCCAGGAAAGTGGGAGCGGGGAGCTATTCGGAAAGATGGTTGAACTTTTACTCACCTTGCGGCAAGAAGCCAAAGCAAAGAAGGACTGGACCACTTCCGACCAGATTCGCGACCGCCTTACCGCTTTGGGCTTTGAAATCAAAGACACCAAAGAGGGGGCAGACTGGAAACTTAAGAATTGACAATGGACAATTGAAAATGGACAATTGTCAACTGTCAATTGTCCATTTTCAATTAGTTTTTTCCCCTTTTCACATATGTTGTGTGCAGCAATTCGTGAGACAGATGTCCCAGCGGATG
>JAVHPO010000311.1:0-10727 GCA_036170635.1 Prolixibacteraceae bacterium
GGATGTTTGATTTTCAGGTGGTGAGCAATGTGAATACGGCTATAGAGGTGCTGGGCAGTCTGCAAAGGGAGCGGAAGTGGTTTGGGTAGAGATGTCTTTCCGGCTTATCCGGAACATTGCTCAGTCAAATTTGAATCCAAATTTCGCAAATGCACCTGCAAAATAAAGTGGTAAGAATACAATTCTTTCATTTTCCAGGATTCCCTTTGGACCGGAATGAAAAACAACGGAATAGGATGGTTGATAAGTTTCCCTGTAAATATGCAAACTTCGAAGCTTCCCGGATGGGCCATCTTTAACTTCAACAGGATAGACCTCTCCTTCAAGCGCGATTAAATAGTCAATTTCAGCATTGCTATTTTTGGCATCCCTCGACCAGTAGTAAAGTTGATTACTGGTTGAGGTGGCAAATTCCTGCCCGACAAATTGTTCTGCCAACTGTCCGCGATAGATAGAGAGTAAATTTTTGTGGTTGAGCGCTTCATTGTAGTCTATCCCCATCACCCTGTTCATTAGTCCTATATCAAGAAAAAGGTTCTTGAATCTCTTGTCGGAAGCATGAACTTCCATGGGAATCCCAATACTACTCAACGATTTTATTTTTTTGGCTATTCGGGCTAATAACAGACTTTCGTATGCTCTTTTAATCGTAGGAATAGTGAAATCAACTGCCAAACCCGTATATTTTATTTGCTGTCCAACATTGGCCGCAATCGTTGAAAAAACTGCATTCAGGCAATTTATATCTGTCTTTGGTTTATATTTATTGAAATCCAACCGGTAAGTTTCGCAAATTTCATCCTGCACTTCGGCTGCTTGCTTAAGGGATTTAGTGTTTACATACTCGTTAATACATTCAGGCATTCCACCAACCATCCAATATATTCTAAGCTGCTCCAAAAGGAAATTATGGATGGATTCTGAAACCTCAGTGATCTGTTTATTACAAATTCCAGCCGCTTTTTTGTAATTTAATGCCAACAAGAATTCAGAATAATTCAAAGGGTGAACTTCCAGCATTTGTATCCTCCCAACAGGAAACGAAATTTCACTAAAAGCAAATTCCAGGAGTGAACCTGCGGCAACCACGTGTAAATCCGGCATCTTCTCATAAAAATAACGAAGGGCCATAATGGCTCTCGGACAAACCTGGATTTCATCAAAAAAAAGCAATGTTTTTCCGGTAATGATATCAATGCCAGTTCTTAACTCCAGTTCAGAACATATTTTTTGAGGATTTATATCACCGCTAAACAATGAAATATATTCTGAATTTTCTTCAAAGTCCACTTTTAAATAAAATTCAAAACGTTCCCGGGCAAGTTTTTCAATCAGCCAGGTTTTGCCTACTTGCCTTGCTCCGCGCAATAGCAATGGTTTTCGTCTTTGTTTTTTTACCCAGTCAATCAGGTTTGAAAAAACATATCTTTCCATATGGATTTAGATTAATAAGGCAAATGTATGCATAAATATTTAGAAATCCAATGTAAAATGATGCAATTATATTTAGTTTTCCAACTCAAATTGCAAAACACCTGCACGTTTTCGCGCAGGTGTTGAGGTTAAAGTTTGCTCAGCGGGAGGGCTCCCGCCGGGCACAGGTTAGGGGTAGGTAAAGCGAACGTACTTAAATTAATAATATTTTGTTAGACAAATGTTTTCAGCTATTGTTCCAGATCTAAATTGACTGGTTCAGTGTTCAGCATAGACGGACTGTCTGTTTTCTATATACTTTCTTTCTTATTTTTCATTGAGCAAACTAAGCGGCGCAGGGAACAGGTTGAGCAGGTTTTTATCATAATGATCTCCTGTCCATCGATCAATAGCTCGAAATCATTCACCCAAACTTTGCCGGAACCATACAGCATGGCTCCCACATAAATCCTGCCAGCGTCCGTGGGGAACGGTACCTTTACGAAGTAGATGGACCAATCAGCACTCTCCCGCGACTTCTTTTCTTGAAGGTTTGCAAATGTCAATGGAGTTACTGACAGACCATTCATTTGAAGAACAAATGCTATAGGTTCTTCTTGCGAATTTTCCAGCTTCATCAGGAACCTCAGTTCAATTTCGTCCCCATCAAAAACGGAAGGGATCTGGTAAGCCACAGCGCCAAAGAATGGGGATTTTGTAGCGTCTGATGGTTGTAACAGCACTGAATTCCTGCCATTGAATTTTGTACTGGAATCAAGAGTTAACTTGTAATCGCTTCCCCAGACAGAATATTCGTCAGGCAGTTGCTGGCTGAATGTAAAATGCTCATAACCTGCATTTAACTCCGGTTTAAAAGTGGAAGTTTGGCTGAAAGCACCCAATGTCAGGACAAAGAATGCACTTGTCATGATAATAATTTTCATGATTATTTGATTTTTATGAAGGTTTAATAGATTGCCGGTTCTTTTTATTGCTTTACACTATCATTTTTGCAAGAAGTTCTCAAGTACCCAGACCTCAATATTGAATCCTTCCATGGTCGTATATGCAAAGCGTTTGTTGTCAGGATTGAGTACAAAGTAGTTCATCTTTGGAATGGAAATATCAAGCTTCTGCGGAGCACCCTCCTTCACAGGAATGAGCCAAACTTCAGATTCTTTATTCCTCATGAATCCTACAACGATGTTTTTGCCGTCGTTATTCCACTTAATCATTGACATATTTGCAGGGCTCTTGTATATCTCCCGAGACTCGCCTCCATCAATGGAAATAGTCTGGATAGAACCTTTTACCTGAAATACAACTTCCTTTCCGTCCGGTGAGAGGTCGTAGCATACAGGACAAATTGAGTTGGTTTTTATGATTTCAGTCTTCTTGCCAGTCTCCAGGTTTAGTTTCTGAATCATCTCATTTTTCCAATGAATTATCGTTTTCCCATCGGGTGCAATATAGGGGAACACACAAGCATCATTCAATCTTTTGATATCGCTGGTTTCGGTATCAATAAGGTAGGTTCCGGTTCCCACTGCTGTAAATCCTAACGCTACAATATTGCGACTATCTGCGGACCAGGATATCTGGTTTACGCCACGCAAATTGGGAGTTAGGAAACGTTCTTCTCCAGAATCTGGTGACCAGATGGTAAGTATATTTCTTCCGGGGCCGACTCTTCCCATGTTGGACAGGTAGGCCAGTTTGGTTCCGTCAGGTGCCCATCGAAGTTGTTACGCAGGACTGGAAAATCTTGTATTTACCATAGTTGCAAGGTGTGTCATCTTACCCGTTATGGGGTCTAATGATCCATCGTAGAGATGCCCAAGCATGGTAAATGTTTTGTAATACAATGAACCATTGGGAGCAAATCCTATAATCTCAGAACTATGTCCAATACCACTCTTCAATAATTCAGGTTCTGATTTTTGTTTTCCATTCGAAATTGAGACCATCCATAAATCCCATGTCCCGGAACGGTCACTAAAGAAAAGCAGGTTCGTTCCATCAGGCGTCCATTGTAGTAATTGGTCTTCTGTAGAATGAGCTGCAATTTTAGTTTCATTCAACCCGTCAGCTGACATCAGAAATAAATCGCTATTAATTTTTGGACCTTCTCCCGCACAGCTGAAAGCAATAAATTTCCCATCCGGAGAAAATTTAGCATCTACCCAATCTGAAGGAATAGTTCGTAGTTTGCGAACTGAACCATTTACCGTTGAGATCAAAACCAGATCTTTGACTTTATCATGATCATAGTCGGAAAGTATAAACTTGTTATCTGGCGACCAGTCAATAGGATTAGCGACATATCCTGTTTCACTGTAGATTACGCGAAAGTCAGTTCCATCAAGATTTCTAATCAACAATTGAGCTGCCTTATCTTCATCTCCATTACTATTGTAAGCAATTTTTTTTCCGTCCCGTGAAAATGCCTGCTTGTCACCATTCATGGTTTTTGCCTCCGGACTCCCGATATTTATGATTCGATTTGTCTGTCCTGTGGCAACATCATATTGGAGCATATCACCTGTTTTAGATTCTATATGACAAATATATTTGCCATCAGGTGTTAAATATTCATTATAATAGCCGCCTTTTTCAATAATCCTGCGAGTAGTGAGACCTATTGATTGACCAGTGCCACTCATCCCTGACAGTTTTTTCTGTGCCAGACTTACAATTTCAGATTGGTCGGAGTAATTTTTTATTACACTTTCGTAAGCAGCCTGGGCCTGCGCATTGCCCAATTTCTCGTAACACAATCCGATGTAGAGCTGCGATTTGGCCGCGTACTCCCGCTCTTTTGGAAATTTTTTAATGATGTCGCCGAAGAGGGTAATCGCTCCTTTGAGATCACCTTTTGTTTCCATGGTGAATTTTGCCTTTTCGAAGAGGACTTTGTGATCCTGTACATTCTGCTGCCCTATTGCCAAAAGGCCAATGGTAATGAACAAAACGAATAGAATTGATTTCCTGTGTCTCATAATGTCACCTCCTGTTTGTTAGGGATAGGTTTAAATTCACCAGCAAAGTTGCAGTATTGGATTGTCGGCAGTGTCATGGAAATGTAACCCATTGTAAAAGATTGTCTGTGGATAATGGGTTGCGTTTAGGTGTTCGTTTTAAAATATTACACAACTTGTCCCAATAACTCGGGAGAGTTTCACAGAGTTGATGCAGAGAATCACAACTTGTCCCGATATTTCGGGAGAGTTAAAAAAACAAATTAAATTTGTGTAAAACATCTCAAATTTGAAACTGATATGGAAAACAACATAGAATTACGCTCCCTCGGAAATACCGGCAAGATGGTAACCCCCATTGGCCTGGGTTGCTGGCAGTTCAGCAAGCAGAAAAACCTGGCCGGAAAATTCTGGCCTACCCTGGAGGACGATCTGATCGGGAAGGTAGTATCGCTTTCTCTCGAAGGAGGTATCAACTGGTTCGATACCGCCGAAATTTATGGTAACGGAGCCTCCGAAAAGGCCCTGGCCAAAGCCTTGCTGGCGGCAGGAAAGAGACCGGGAGAGGTTTTCATCGCCTCCAAATGGTGGCCGATGTTCCGCTTTGCCTCCAATATCCCAAAAACCATTGATGAGCGCATCAAAGCGCTATCCCCTTTTCCAATAGACCTTTACCAGGTCCACCAACCGTGGGGGTTCTCCAACGAAAAGGCCGAAGTGAGTGGTATGGCCGATCTGTTCGACAGAAAGCTGATCAAATGCATCGGGGTGAGCAACTTCTCCTCAAAACAGATGGAGAACAGCTGGGAAACGCTCAATATGCGGAGAATTCCGCTGGCCTCCAACCAGGTACCCTATAGCCTGCTCGACAGGCGCATCGAATCGAACGGGGTGATGAAGGTGGCCAAAAAAATGGGCATTTCGATCATTGCCTACTCGCCGCTGGCCCAGGGAGTGGTAACGGGAAAATTTCATGACAATCCCGAACTGCTCAAAAATATCGGGTTCAGGAAATACAGTTCGCAATTCAAACCTGCCGGACTGGCCAAGAGCCTCCCGGTAGTGAAACTGGTAAAAGAGCTGGCTCTCAAATACAATGTCACCCCGGCGCAAATTGCCCTCAACTGGCTGATTCATTTCCATGGAAATACGGTGGTAGCCATTCCTGGGGCCACCAAAGAGATTCATGTAAAGGAGAATACGGGAGCTATGACCTTCAGACTATCTGAGGTTGACATGGACAGGCTCGACAAAGTGAGCGCTGTATTTAAGTGAAAGATTAGAAATGTTGACCTTTGGGTTCCGTATTGACGCACAACCAGAGCGACTCTCCGGGGTCAATGATCAGAGGATAAAGTCCTGAATGCTATTTTGCTTTGACGGTTTCAGTTTCTGAAAAGGAGATAAGCCCCCACCAGAACAACTGTTATGGTCAAAAGGATCCAGATTACCTTCATTTCGAACGCCAGCATCTTGTTGCATTCGGCGATTCGGTGCATTGCCTTTTGGTTTTTGGGATCCAGCGCCAGGGCCCTTTCATAGTAGGTTTTTGCCGGTCTCAAAATCTCAATTTTGAAAAAATCGTCGGCCTGCTGCATCATTTCCGTCAATCTACGATCCGCAGGAGTCAAAGAGGTTTCAACAGAAGAGTGTTTCATATTTTGCGGGCTTAATGATTTATTCAAATGTAGCAATTATTTGGCTGAATTCCAAGCAGAACGGAGCAATATTTGTTTTACCTTTGAAAACAAACTGATTTTAACCAGCTAAAAAATGGACCGCAGAAAATTCTCGAAAAACCTGCTGACAGTCGGAGCCCTTTCGTTGACAGGCGTAAGTGCCTTTGGATCCGCTTCGCGGGGCAAACTAAAAATTACGGATATCAAAGTACTGCCGATCGACAGCTATCTTTTCGTCCAGATCCGCACGGATGCAGGCATCACAGGGCTCGGCGAATCAGGTGCATGGGGATATCTCGAAGCATCAGGCACCGTCATAGAAAGTTTCAAAAGCTATCTGATCGGTCAAGACCCATTGCGCATCGAGCACCACTGGCAGTACCTTTACCGCTCCTCCCATTTTACCGGGGCGGTGATCATGGGAGCCCTCAGCGCCATCGACATTGCACTCTGGGACATTGCCGGGAAATATTTCGGTGTGCCCTGTTATGAGTTACTGGGAGGAAAGACCCGCGACAAGGCACGTGTTTACTACCATGTCCGCGGAGATACCAAGGAAAAATTGGTGCAGGGATGTATCGACGCCAAAAAAGCGGGCTTCACTGCTGTGGGTCACCTCACCCCCTTCCTGGATGAATCACGGGATATCCCTTATTTCAAAACTTATACCGACAAAATTGATGATGCGGTTGATACGGTAAGACGCTACCGCGAAGCTGTCGGCAATGAGGTCGATTTGTGCATCGAAATTCACCGTAGGCTTTCGCCGGCCGAAGCCGTAGCGCTTGCAGAGGGCATTGCCAAATACAATCCCTACTTTTATGAAGACCCAATCCTGCCCGACAACCTGGAAGCCATGGATTTCGTGGCACGCAAGATAAAAATACCGATTGCCACAGGCGAAAGATTCTTCACACTTCAGCAATTCGAAACGCTGCTTGAGCGTGGAGCTGCCCAATATGTGCGAACCGATATCTGCCTGGCCGGCGGATTGTCGAACTGCAAAAAAATTGCCGCTTTGGCCGAAACTCACTATGTCCAGGTAGTTCCTCACAACCCGTTGAGCCCTGTCAGCACTGCCGCCTGTATTCAACTGGCGGCCTGCATTCCTAATTTTGCCCTGCAAGAATATCCGGTAGGAGAAAATGAAGCGCCAAAAAATCAGATTGTCAAGAGTGTACTGAAATTGGAAAAAGGTTTCCTGATCGTTCCAGACGCTCCCGGCATCGGAGTCGAACTGGCCGAAGATGCGCAAAAACGCTTCCCCTTCCGTCCACGAGGGTTTAAGACGCGAATGAATACGGACGGATCGGTGATGGATCAGTGATTCAAAAACGATTACCATTTTGGATTTTCGATGTTCTTTGACAACCGCGCCGACTATGAAACGTACAACAACCATCCGGAACATGTGGCATTCGTTGAGAACCGATGGAAGAAGGAGGTGACAAGATTCCTTGAGATTGATTTTAAGGCACACAGAAAAGCCTGACAGCAATACTTTTACGAGGATCTGACATCCGGTTTTTCGTCATTTGATTTTCTCCTGACTTTTCTGCAAATTCCGGATGAGAACAGGCTCACTGCGTCATTACCTGATAGGAATAAGGAGATAAAGTAAGTTGGAACTTTAAGGTGACCGAAATTCCGGAAAACGCATCTTTCCACACTGAACCTGCCACGGCAGCAGGCAACGGATAATTAACAGGAGCGTTTCGTAAGTTGATAATCACCAGGACGTTCTCAACTCCTGAAGTTTTGGTAAAAGCGCATATATCTGAATTGCTGTAGGAGGCCGGCGCCCCTCTTCGAATCGCACTGCTCCGGTTTCTGAATGCGATGATTTTTTTATACTCCTCCACCATGTTTTGATTTTGATTCCAGGTTATTGTTTGACCCAATTTCATCATGGACAAAGGATAGCTGGTACCCACTTCCTGCCCGTTATAGATCATTGGCACTCCCTTCATATACGCCGCAACCAAAAAAGCCGCCATCGAACCCGAACTTCCTCCAAACAGTCCGAGGGGAGGTCCATCCGAGCTGTTTACATCATGGTTGGTAAGGTATCTAACCACCATATTCCCTTCCCCGGCTCCGGCATATTCCGAAGCATTCAGGTAGTCAATTTTCGTGACAGGTTGATTTGCACTGAAAATAGTTTTCATTTGATCGTAAAAAGGGAATCCAAAGGTGTAATTGAAACCGGAAGCAAAATGAGTGCTGCGGGTCCCTTCAGCCATCAGCAGGAGTTTATGGGTTGTTATATTTCTCAGCGTATCAATCGCCTGTTTCCAAAAATCAGCCGGAGGTCCATCGGCATAATCGCACCTGAACCCATCGCAATTGGCCGTATAAACCCAGTATTTTATCATACTTATCATCTCGTTGCGCATGGCAGCGCTGGTAAAATTAAGCTGTGCCACATCCTTCCATCCCAATACAGGAGTAATGATATTTCCCGTGGCATCCTGCTGGTACCAATCTTTGTGATTGCTGATCCATGCATTGTCCCAGGAAGTATGGTTTGCCACCCAGTCCATGATCACGGCCATTCCCTTGTTATGCGCTCCATCAATCAGTCTCCTCAAATCAGTCAGGGTTCCAAATTCACTGTTCACTGCCATATAATCTTTCACGCAATAGAGCGAATTAATCGCTTTCAATACCCCGACAGGATAAGTAGGCATCAAATAAATAACATTCACACCAAGGGATTTGATCGAGTCAAGCCGGTCAATCACGCCCTGGAAATTACGGGTGGAGCTGAAAGCACGCATATTTACCTGGTAAATGACAGCATCGCGCGGATCGGGAACACCTGCAAAAGGAGTACCATACTGAGTCAGCGCTATTTTGACCGGATTATCGGCCTTACTACAGGAAACACTTAGCAGGATGAAAATGATAACCAAAAAATAATTTCTCATGGCGTAAACTGAAAATATTACTTTGATAATATTAGTGATTCTTTTGATAAGTATCATTGCAGATTGGCTGAATGGTGCTAATTTTATAATTGATCCCTGACAGAATACGCTATAACTATAATTACACATGAAGAATTCGAAATTTCTACTAACTGCTTTGCTACCAGTTCTATTGGCATTTACCTCCTCTGCGAAAGAGGTGTTTTACAACGTCCTCGATTTTGGCGCCAAAGGGGATGGCAAAACCAACAATACCAAAGCGATCAATGCGACAATTGCGGCTGCCGCCAAAAATGGTGGAGGAACAGTTTACTTTCCCGCTGGGAATTTTCTCTCCTTCACCATTCGGATGAAAAGCAAAATCACCCTGCATCTCGACCAGGGAGCTGTGTTGATTGGCGATCAGGAGGTGAACGGGGTTGGATACGACCTGCCGGAAGCCGATGCCTGGTACAAAAAGTTCCAGGATTTCGGCCACAGCTACTGGAAAAATAGCCTGATCTATGGCGACAGTCTGCGCGACATTGCTATTACCGGAAATGGAATGATCTGGGGGAAAGGGCTGTACACCTTCGACAAACCCAACATCAAAGGCTCCGGCAACAAGGCGATCGGCCTTAAAAATTGCATCAACGTGACCATCAAGGATATCTCCATTCTTCATGGTGGACACTTTTGTATCCTGGCTACAGGAGTCGACAACCTGACGATCGACAATGTTCGCGCCGACGCCGATCGTGATGCATTCGATATCGACTGCTGCAAAAATGTGCGCGTTTCCAACTGCAACATCAACTCCCCTACCGACGACGGACTATGCCTGAAGTCCTCTTTCGGCCTGGGCTACGCGAAGGCTACCGAGAATGTCACCATTACCAATTGCCACGTCTATGGTTATGACCATGGCACTATGATGGATGGCACCTTCAAAACAGATTTTAAAGATGAAGCCCCTAATGCAAACCACAGCATCACAGGCCGTCTGAAACTGGGAACTGAGTCGAACGGGGGATTCAAAAACATCGCCGTTTCCAACTGCGTGTTCGAACACTCACGCGGCATCTGCATCGAAACGGCCGACGGCGGTCTGATTGAAGATGTGGTAATCGACAACATTACCATGAGGGATGTAACCGATACCCCCTTCTTTATACGGCTGAATGCACGGATGCGGGGACCTGAAGGCACTCCCGCCGGTGTTTGCCGACGCATTACCCTAAGCAATATCAACGTGTATGATGTGGGCGGCCGTCCCAAATTCCCTGAAGTGGGAGCCTGCATGGTGATGGGTATTCCAGGCCATTACATCGAAGATTTGACCCTGAGCAATATCCGCATCTATTTTCGGGCAGGAGCACCGAAAGAGGCGATTGAAAAGGAAGTTCCACAAAATATCGATGTCTACCCGGACCCGTACCGTTGGCATTCACTTCCGGCCTATGGTATGTATTTCAGGTATGTGAAAAACCTGAGGGTGAGCGATGTGGTGCTGCGTTACCTGAACCGCGACGAGCGCCCGGCCTTCGTGCTGGACGATGTGCATGGCGCCACCTTCTACAACGTGGATGCACAAAAAGGCGATGGCGCCCCTCAGTTTATCCTGAAAAACGTGACCGAATTCTCCACACATCAGGTGAACGGTGTGGCAGATACGAAAGTTGAAAAGGAGGAGAAGAAAGAACTTTAGAAAGCGGATTGCTGCCTAAGTAATGAGAAATAGATAATGT